>JABIST010000313.1 GCA_018700215.1 Dehalococcoidia bacterium
CACGCCTCGGCGATGGCGGTGATGCTGCGGACGCTGGGGATTCCGACGCGGATCGCGGTGGGGTTCGCGGTGGACGAGGATGACCTGGATTCGGCGACGAAGACGTACATCCTGACGGAGCAGGACGCGTGGGCGTGGCCAGAGGTTTACTTCCCCGGGCTGGGTTGGGTGGAGTTCAACCCGACGCCGGCGCGGCCGCTAGTTGCCCGGCCAGGGGACGACAGCGCTCGTCGGTTGCTGGTGCTGCCGGAGGGGTCTGGCAGCACGCAGTTGAGCGATGACGAACTGCTGCAGGAGCTGGAGCTGTTACTTGGCCAGGAAGGTGCGCCGGGGGTGGTTGGCGACCTGGAATTCGACAGCAGTTCCGGTGTGGGGACGATTGTTGTTCGCGTGCTGACGCTGGCGATGGCAGGGGGCACGGTGTTGCTGCTTGTTGGACTAGGGGTGCGGTTCGGCTGGGAGTATGCGTTCCGCCAGGTACCGGCTCCGTGGCGGCAGTGGGCGAAGCTCCAGCGGCTTGCCGGCTGGGCCGGCTTCCGCCCCGCGATGACGAACACTCCGCTGGAGTGGGCGCGCGAGGTAGCCGCACGGGCGAACGATGAGGGTGATCTGGTGCAGTTGGCGCGCGGGTACACGAGCCTGCGCTATGGCGATCCGGAGCATGAGCCGTCAGACGACGAGGTTGAGCGACTGACCGCGAGCTACCGGCGAGTTCGAACGAAGCTGTGGCGGCGGATTGCGTTGAGGCCGGTCCCGGCGTGGCGACGCTCAGCGATCGGTGACGCCACCGGGAGCGGCACCACCGGCATCGAGGGACCGTAGCGCGCCCAGCTCGCTGGACAGTTCGAGCAGTTGGAGCGCTTGCTCGACTGTGAGTTCTGCACCGGCGTCGGCCAGTGCCTGCGCGAGGGCAGCCTGTGCCTGGGCAATGGATAGCTCCAGGTTCGACTCGGCGCCCTGACCACCATCGCCAACGCCGCCGGCTGTATCCCCGGGTTGGTCGCTCTGGCCGTCCGAGGGCTGATCCGGGCTGGACGAGCCTGAGTCTTGCTCGCCAGCACCACCGTCAGGGTCCTCGCTGTCACCGGGGTTGTCACTGTCCGACGGCTGCGCGTCGGCATCGCCATCGCCACTCTGCGCATCGGGATCGACGGGTTGATCGGTGGGCGGGGGATCATCTTCGGCGGGCGGTGGGGGGACGGCGGCTGGGTCGATCATCGCGAGCACCAGCTCGAGGTTTGCTTTCGCGTCGATGTCGCCGGGATCGAGTCGCAGTACATCGATGTAGTGTGTGCGGGCCTCGAACAGGAGGCCGCGCTCGACGGCGTGGCCGCCGAGGGCGTAGCGGAGGGATTGGGCGAGGGCGGGGTCCTCGGTGGTGCTGAGAGCCTCGGATGAGAGGACCGCGGCTTCCTCGAAGCGGCGGAGCTGGTGCAGCGTGTTGCCGAGGTTGTAGCCGACGATCGACTCGGTGGGCGAGATGAGGCGGGCTTCGCGATATTCGGTGAGGGCGTCCTCGTAGCGCTGCTGCTGGTGGGCCTCGTTCCCGGCCTCGATGTGCTGGTAGAGCTGTGAGCCGCCGCAGCCGGCGATGAAGATGAGGCTGGTGACGCCGAGCGTTCCGAGGCGCGCACGCGCCAGCGGCCGGAGCCGGCTGGCCTCGGCCACCACGAGCTGGAGGGCGAGTAGCGCGATGGCGGGGGCGAGGAACCACTGGAAGCGCTCGACGGGCTGGACTTCGGTCGCTTCGTCGAAGAGGCTCTGGCGCAGGCGCTGGAATTCGATCGCCAGGCCGGGCATCGCATCGAGTTCGCGGAACTCGCCGCCGGTGAGGACGGCGACGGCCTGGAGGGTGATGCGGTCTGCTCGACTGGGGGCGGTGACCTGCTGGTCCCCCGGGATGGAGGCGCCCGCGTCCGTGCCGACGGCGACGGTGAAGATGGCGACGTCAGCCTGGGCCGCACGGGCTGCGGCTGCGAGCGCCTCGTCGCCGAGGTCTTCGCCATCGGAGACGATCACGATCAGCTGGGTGCGAGCCGCGTCCTCGTCTGCCAGCAGCAGGAGCGAGGCATCGATGGCCGCACCGAGGTCCGTGCCGCGATCGACGAGCGGCGCCTCGCGCTGCGCCTGGGCGACGAGCTGAGCGAGCGCGTTCATATCGAGGGTGAGCGGTGAGCGCTCGAAGGCATCGCCGGCGAAGATGACGAGGCCAGCTCGGTCGCTGCGCACGTGGGTGAGCAGGGTGCGCAGGCCGGCGGCAGCGGCCGAGGCACGCGACGGGAGCACGTCCGTGGCGGTCATGGAACGAGAGACATCGAGGGCGAGGACGATATCGATGCCGCGTCGTTCGACCGGCTGATCGGCGGTGCCCCACTGTGGGCGGGCTGCCGCAACGACGACCAGGAGCACGGCGAGGGAGAGCGAGGCGATCCGGATGCGGGTGCGCCAGGTGGTGTGACCTCGGAGCTGTGAGCCGCCACCGTAGGCGGCATTGGCGATGATGCGGCGGCGGTGGTCGACGCGCCAGAGCCAGGCGAGCGGGATGAGCAGCACGAGCAGCAACAGCGAGAGCGGTTCGGCGAAGGTGGGGTTGCCGATCATGGGTAGCGCCTCAACCAGGTGACACGCAGCGTGAGTTCCGCGAGCAGCAGGCCAAGCACGCCGAGCAGGAACCAAGGTGCGAATTCGCGGAAGGCGACGAAACGGCGCTGGCCTACGCGTGAGCGTTCTAGCTCGCCGATATCGGTGTAGGCCTGGAGGAGTTCCTCCTGCGTTCGTGCGTTGTAGAACTTCGCGTCGGTGGATTCGGAGACGGCACGGAGTGTCTGGGCATCGACCGCGGTGCCTGCGATGCCACCGCCGCTGACGAAACCGATGGTGTAGACGTGAACGCCGAGGGCTTGAGCGATGCGCGCGGCCTCGAGGGGCTGAATCTCCCCGACGTTGTTGTGGCCATCGGTGAGCAGGACGACGACGCGGCTACGTGCGGGTGACTGCTCCAGCAACGCGACCGCCTCGGTAATTCCGAGGCCGATGGCGGTGCCGTCGACCACGAGTCCGGGCTCGAGCGTTTCGATGCGCTGCTGGATGGCCTCCAGATCGTGAGTCAGTGGGGCGAGCGCGAGTGCGCGGGATTGGAAGATGACGAGGCCGACGCGGTCACCTTCGAGCGATTCAACGAACGCGCTCACTACTGCTTGCGCATCTGAGAGGCGGGTCGCGCCGGGTGCGGTGCCGCTGGAGATCGTCATCGAACTAGAGACATCGACGGCGATCACGATGTCGATGCCCTCGGAGGGGAGCTGGGTGATCGCCAAACCCTCGCGGGGTCGGGCGAGCGCGACGATGGCGACGAGGAGCGCTGCGATGCGGAGTGCGGTGGGCAGCCAGCGGAACCGGAGGCGCCAGGTGGGGCGCGACGCCACCTCGGCTGCTTCGCCGTCGGCGATCGAGAGCGACGCGGCTCGGCCGGGGCGCAGCAGGCGGAACGCTGCGAGCAGGGCGACGATTGGCAGCAGCCAGAGCAGCTCGGGCGTAGCGAAGGTCATGCGCTGGCCGCCTCGTCGAGCTGCTCGCCGTGGTAGCGGGGGCGGGAGAGTTCGACGACTTCGTACGCGACGGTGAGGTCATGGTCGGCGGAGGCGGGATCCGGGCGGGAGCGGGCGTAGACCGCGGCGTCGCAACGCTGGAGCAGGCCGGTGGCGAGGCGGGCCTGCCAGCGGCCGATCCCGGCGTCTTCGGCAGCCTGATCCAGCTCGGCGGTGGTGAGGGCGGTGGCATTGAACTCGTAGCGCTCGGCCAGATACTCACGGGTGACGAGGGATATCTCACCGTAGAAGTGCTGGTAGACCGCTCTGTCAGCGAGTGCCGCGCCCTGCAAGCGATCGAGGCGTGCCCGAGCGCGGTCCTCGGCACTTGCACCGGTGGGGGCGCTGACAGGCGCGGCGATGGTGCGCGCACGGCGTCGCCACCACCAGCTTGCGGCGGCGAGGGTGAGCAGGAGCAGGGCGAGGCCGGTGGGCAGCTCGGTGCGTTGCCACCAGGCGGGAGCGCCGCCGACGACGGCCTGCGGTTTGAGTGGTCGCAACGCGTCATCGCCTTCGACGCGGACGGGGGTGATGCGGAGGATGGGGGGACTCACGACCGAGGAGCCAGCGCTGCCATCGGCACGTAGCCAGGCGACTTCGACGCGGCCCGGGTGGAGATCGCCGAGCTGGAAGGCGGTCAGGACGAAGACGTAGGTGGTGGTGGCACCCGAGCGATCCTCCTGGAATGTCACGGTCTCCGGTTCGACGGCGACGAGTTCGATGTTGCTGACGCGCGCTGGCTCGGAGGCGGTAATCAGCAGGTCCGTTGCGTGGTGCACGATGACGGTGAGGCGAACGTGTTCGCCGAGGGTGGCGGCGCGTGGCTGGAGCGTGGCGGTGACCTGGAACTGTGGCGCTTCCTGGGCGGAGGCGACACCGGACCAGCTCACGGACAGGGCGAGCGCGATGGCGAGCAGGGCGACGGAGCTGCGGCGACTCATCGGCGGCCCGCTCGCAACCGGAAGTAGCGGGCGATGGGGGCGACGAGGTCTTGATCGAGGCGGAGTTCAACTTCGTCGACGCCGGCGGACGCGAGCAGACGCTGGCGCTGGGCGACGCGAGCCTGTGCGGCCCGGGCGTACTGCTGGCGGACGGCGGTGCTGGCGGAATCGAGCAACCTCGGCGGGCCGCCCTCGGCGGGGGCGAAGCGGACGATGCCGAGGTCGGGGAGCTCGAGGTCGGCGGGGTCGACGAGCACGAGCGCGATCACGTCGTGGCGACGGGATAGTGCGCGGAGGGCGTCTGCGTAGCCGTCATCGAAGAAATCGGAGATGAGGAAGACGACGGAGCGACGGCGGAGCACGCGTGCGAGGTACTCGGCGGCGGTGGCAAGGCTGGTTCCGGGGGCGGGATCGGGGTGGTGCAGTACGTCACGGACGAGACGCAGGGCGTGATTCGAGCCGTGCTTCGGGGGGACGAAGCGCTCGATGGCTCCGCCGAAGGTGAGCAGGCCGGCGCGGTCATGGTGCTGTACAGCGGCGAAGCCGAGTAGCGCGGTGAGTTCGGCAGCGGCGCCGATGCGGCCGTCCTCGCGATGGGCGACGAGCTGGGAGGCCGATAGATCGACGGCACAGACGATGGAGAGTTCGCGTTCCTCGACGAACTCTTTCACCCAGGGGGCGCCCATACGGGCGGTGACGTTCCAATCGATGAAGCGCACGTCGTCGCCGGGGACGTACTCGCGTGCCTCGGAAAACTCGATGCCGGTACCACGGAAGACGGAGCGATAGTCGCCGCCCAGTGCGGAGCTGGCGAGGCGGCGCGTGCGGACCTCGATGCGCTTGATCCGGGCCTGTTCGTCGGCGCTCAGCAGCCCAGCACCTAGCGAATCAGAGGTGGTGGTTACCGCCGCATCGTTGCGATGCCGCCAGCGCCACATCTCAGGGGATTCCGACGCCCCCGAGGAGGCGCGAGACCAGATCCTCGGCGGAGACGCTCTGCGCTTCGGCCTCGTAGCTGAGTACGAGGCGGTGGCGGAGCACATCGGGGGCGAGTTCCTTCACGTCGTCTGGTGTGGCGTAGTCGCGGCCGTGGACAAAGGCGTATGCCTGCGCGCCACGAGCAAGGAAGGTGGCGGCACGTGGGGACGCGCCGAACTCGATCAGTGGTGCTAGCTCTTCGAGACGGTAGCGCGCGGGGTCGCGGGTCGATTCGACGAGCCGAAGGATGTACTCGCGCAACGAGTCGTTGATCTCGACGGCGCGGACGGCGGAACGGAGGGCGGCGATCTCCTGGGGACCGACGACTGGCTGAATGGAGGGAGTGGGCTCGTCCAGCGCGCGGGCGAGGATGGTGCGCTCATCCTCGCGGCCGGGGTAGTCGACGAGGATTTTGAGCATGAAGCGATCGAGCTGGGCCTCGGGGAGCGGGTAGGTGCCCTCTTGCTCGATGGGGTTCTGCGTTGCGAGCACCATGAAGGGATCCGGCAGCGCGAAGGTCTCGCCGCCGATGGAGACCTGGCGCTCCTGCATCGCTTCGAGGAGCGCGGACTGGACTTTCGCAGGCGCTCGGTTGATTTCGTCGGCGAGGACGATGTTGACGAAGATTGGGCCGCGTCGGACGGCGAAATCGCCGTCGCGCGGATTGAAGATTAGCGTGCCGGTGATGTCCGCAGGCAGGAGATCCGGGGTGAACTGCACACGCGAAAAGCTGGCATGCAGCACCTGGGAGAACGTCTGCACGGTGAGCGTCTTGGCAAGGCCCGGGACGCCTTCAATGAGCACGTGGTTGTTGGTGAGGAGCGCGACGAGCAGGCGATCGACCAGCGGGTGCTGGCCGACGATGACCTGGCCAATGGCGTCGCGAATCGCTGCTATCGCCTCGTGAAGTTGCTCTGGTGACGCCGATTGGTCGGCGGCCGGTTGGGCCATACGGTGCACATCCCGGGTCGCTTGAGGTGGGGCTCAAGTCTAACGCGCGGCGAAGAGCATGGGGCGGCAGTTAGACGGTGGCGGCTGCCAGTTCACGCTCGACCGGCGCGGCGATGCCGCTCTCTTCGACGCGACCGAGCACACCGAGCAAGGCGCGGAGTTCGGGGATGACGCTCTCGACCGTCTGGGCATTCACGCCGACGCCCCGACGCATTCGGGTTGGCCTTGGCTCGCCGCGATCAATGACGATGTCGACGGGTAGATCACCCTGATGGCGATCGAGTGCGGCGCTGATGCGGCGGAGGCGGCGGCGGTCCGCAGCTTCGTCGGTGGTCTCTTCGAGGAAGATTTCGAGTCGATGGGGGCCGCTGGCGACCGGGGGTGCATAGGTGGCGGGCGTCTCTGCGACCTGTACTGGGCGGAGGTTCGCGCGATTGCCGCCGTTTGGTGGTCCGGATGGGCCGCGCGGGTCACTGTTGTTCTGCTGACCTCGGTATTCGGGGCGAGCTTGCGGTGGTCCGCCGCTGCCACGCAGGCGGAAACGGGATGGCTTCGCGTTCACCAGCGCACGCTGGTCCAGGTCGTAGGCCGCGAGGTCGTCGACGGCGATGGTGAGGCGACCATTGCGCGTCTTAATCGAGACCTTCGCGAGCACGACCGTCGCGTCGCTGAGGAGGTCTCGCACCTCCTCGTAACCATCGGGCCAGATGGTGAGTTCGACCTGGCCGCTGAGGTCCTCGATGGTGACGGCGGCGAAGGCCTTGCCCTGGCGGGTGGTGAGGGGGCGGACGTTGACGACGGTGCCGGCGATGATCGCCTTCTGGCCGGCGAGGTCCTCACCGACCTCGGAGGCTTGCACGGTGATGTAGTCGGCGAGGTCGCCGGCGGCGCGGCGGAAGGGGTGCTCGGAGACGTAGGTCCCGAGGAGTTCTTTCTCCCAGGCGAGCAGTTGCGGCAGTGGCACCTCGACCGCGTCGAGTTCAAGTGCGGGCAGTGGGGTGTCGACCTGGTCACCGAAGAGGTCAAACATGGAGGTCTGGCCGGTGTCGCGGAGGTGCTGCTGCTCCTGGGCGAGCGAGAGGAGGCGGCCAGCGCCGTTGATGACGGTGCCACGAGGGCCGAGGCTGTCGAGCGCGCCTGCTTTCGCGAGCGAGTCGATCACGCGCTTGTTCATCTCGCGCGGGTTCACCCGGCGAGCGAAGTCTTCGAGCGTGGTGAAGGGGCCGTCTTCGTCGCGATTCCCGATCAGCAGGGCGATGCCGCCCTGGCCGACGTTCTTGATCTGGGCGAGGCCGAAGCGGATCGCCGGTGATCCATCTGGTCGTCGCTCGATGGAGAAGTTTGCCTGCGAGTGGTTCACGTCTGGCTGCAACACCTCGACACCGAGGCGGCTGCATTCGGCGATGGCGGCAGCGAGCCGGTCCTGGGTGCCACCAGCGGCCATGAGTACCGCCGCCATGTACTCAACGGGGTAGTGCGCCTTCAGGTAGGCGGTCTGGTACGCGATGGTTGCGTAGGAGACGGCGTGTGCCTTGTTGAAGGCGTAGCCCGCAAAGGGCTCGATCAGGTCGAAGAGGATTTCGGCGGTGCGCTGTTCGTAGCCCTTATCGATGCCGCCCTGGATGAAGCGTTCACGCTCTTCGAGCATGACGGAGGCGATCTTCTTGCCCATGGCCTTGCGCATGACGTCCGCCTGGCCAAGCGAGTAGCCGGCAAACTGGCGAGCGATCTGGAGCACCTGGTCCTGGTAGGTGATGACGCCGTTGGTCTCATCGAGGATGTTGGCGAGGTCTGGGTGGGGGTAGTGGGCCTCGACACGACCGAACTTCACATCGATGTAGCGCGGGATGTGCTCCATGGGGCCGGGGCGGAAGAGGGCGACCATTGCCGCCAGCTCCCGGATGTTGGCCGGCTTGAGTTCGGCGACGTAGCGGCGCATGCCGGACGATTCCAGCTGGAAGACGCCGAAGGTCTCGGCCTTGGCGAGCAGTTCGGCAGTGGCTTCGTCGCCGTCGGGCAGCGCCATCAGGTCGATAGTGAGGCCGCGCTCTTCGCGGATCATGTCGACGGCGCGACCGAGGATGGTGAGGTTCGTCAGGCCGAGGAAGTCGACCTTCAGCAGGCCGATGCGCTCGACGTCGGCCATCGCGAACTGTGTCGTGGGGAGCGCGTCTTCGTCTTTTGAGCCGGTGGCGCGCTGTAGCGGGACGACGTCCATCAGCGGTTCGCGGGAGATGACGACGCCGGCGGCGTGCGTGGAGGCGTGCCGCGCGACGCCCTCGAGGCTGCGTGCGGTATCGATCAGCTCGCGGGAGCGGACTTCCGTTTCGTAGACGCCGCCGAGTTCGGAGGATTCTTCTAGCGCGAGGTCGATGGTGATGTGGAGCTGTTCGGGGATCATCCGCGCGATGCGGTCGGTCTCGCCGTATTCCATGCCGAGTGCGCGGCCAGTGTCACGGATTGCGGCCTTCGCACCCATCGTCCCGAAGGTACAAATCTGTGCGACGCGGTCGCGGCCAAAGCGCTCTGCTGCGTAGCGAATCACTTCCTCGCGGCGGTCGTCTGCGAAGTCGAAGTCAACATCTGGCATTGAGAGGCGCTCGGGGTTGAGGAAGCGCTCGAAGACGAGGCCGTAGGCCATGGGCTCGATGTCCGTGACGTCCAGGGTGTAGAGCACGATTGACGCGGCAGCGGAGCCGCGCACACCCATGGGGATCGACTCCCGACGGGCGAAGTGCCCGAGGTCACGGACGATCAGCATGTATTCAGCGAAGCCGGTCTGCCCGATCACTTCCAGCTCGTAGCGGAGGCGCTCGCGATGCTCATCGGTGGGCGGGTTGTAGCGGCGGTTCAAGCCCTCTTCGCAGAGCTGGCGGAGGTGTTCGGGGGCGGTCATACCCGCCGGGACACCGGCATCAGGGAGCAGGGTGCGCCCATAGTCGAGCTTCAGATCGACGGTTTCGGCGAGCCGCAGGGTGTTGTCCGCGGCCTGAGGCAGCTCTGGGATCAGCGCGCGCATCTCCTCGGATGACTTGAGGTAGAACTGGTCGCTGCTGAGCTTGAATCGATTTGTCTGATCGATGGTGGCGTTGGTGCCGATGCAGAGCAGCACATCATGCGCGTGGGCATGCTCTGCCCTGGTGTAGTGGGAGTCATGAGTGAGGACGAGCGGCAGATCGAGGCGCTTCGAGAGATCGGCGATGCGAGGGGTGAGCGCACTGAACTCCTCGATCCCGTGCTCCATCACCTCCAGGTAGTAGCGGTCCTTGAAGACATCGCTGTACCAGCCGGCGGCTTCGATGGCGCCTGCTTCGTCGTCCTCGCGGAGTCGCTGGAGGAACTCTCCTGACGGACAGCCGGAGAGCACGATGAGACCGTCTGAGTAGCGCTCCAGCAGCTCGCGGTCCATGCGTGGACGGCGGTAGAAGCCTTCCAGATGGGAGAGGCTCGAGATCTTCAGCAGGTTGTGATAGCCGACCTCGTTCTGGGCGAGGAGCGTGAGGTGGTAGGGCCACTCGCCGGAGGTCTTTTCGTGCCGGCTCCCGCGCGCGACGTATCCCTCGAGGCCGACGATCGGCTTGATTCCGGCCTTTGTTGCAGCCTCGTAGAACTCGAGCGCGCCGTGGAGTTGGCCGTGATCGGTGATTGCGAGGGCGGGCATTTCGAGCTCGACAGCTCGGTCAACGAGATCCGGGATCTTGGACATGCCATCGAGGAGGGAGTACTCGGAGTGCGTGTGGAGATGGGCAAACGACATCGGACGATCCGCGTGAGGTGAGTAACCCTAAACGGGTTAACGGTATAGGTACCTGCGCGAACGGGTGTGCGAACGCGTCGGGTACGGAGCCTACACCAGGGCGCTCCAGCGCGGCAAGGCACGGGCCCTGACGCGGAGGTGACCGGGTGGGAATGGCCCGCTAATCCTGGCGATCGAGTTCGAACGCATCGTGTAGCGCTCGCACAGCGTCGCCAACCTGCGCAGATGCGATCACGCAGGTGATACGGATATCGCTGGTGGAGATCATGTCGATGTTGATGCTGGCCTCGTGCAGCGTCTTGAACATGCGCGCTGCGAAGCCGGGTGCGCTGGCCATGCCTGTGCCGACGACGGAGACGGTTCCGAGGTCTGGTTCGGAGACGACCTGGGCGGCACCGAGTTCGGCTTTCACGGCTTCGACGACCCGCAGTGCCTCGGTCAGGTCGCCTGGTGAGACCGTGAAGGTCATGTCGGTCAGCTTCTCGACGCTGGCGTTCTGGACGATGGTGTCGACCGAGACGCCGGCGTCAGCGAGTGGTTCGAAGAGGAGCGCTGCGATTCCCGGTCGGTCTGGGACGCCGCGTACGGTGACTTTGGCGGTGTGGTCCTGGTGGGCGATGCCTCGGACCTTGTTGCCCTGTTCCATCGTGGTCTCCCTGTGGATCAGCGTGCCTGGTGCACTTTCATCGAAACTACTCGCAACGCGGATTGCGACGTCATAGAGTTCGCCGACCTCGACGGCTCGTGCGTGCATCACGCGGGCGCCGGTGGTGGCCAGCTCCAACATTTCCTCGTAACCGATGTCGCGCAGCGGGCGGGCGTTTGGGCAGATCCGCGGGTCGGCGGTGTAGATGCCGGCGACGTCCGTGTAGATCTCGCAGGTATCGGCTTTCAGCGCGGCGGCCAGTGCGACGGCGGTGGTGTCTGAGCCACCTCGGCCGAACGTGGTGACATCGAGGTCTTCCGAGACGCCCTGGAAGCCGGCGACGATGACGACGCGGCCCTGTGCGAGCTCCGCCTCCATGCGGTCAGTGTGGATCCCGGAGATGCGTGCGCGACCGAAGACGGCAGTGGTGCGGATGCCTGCCTGGGCACCGCTGAGGCTGACTGCGTCCACACCCAGCTCGTGCAGCGCCATGGAGAGCAGGGTGCTGGTGATGGTTTCGCCGGTGCTGAGCAGTACGTCCAGTTCACGCGGGTGGGGGTTGCTGGTCATCTGTTCGGCGAGTGCGTAGAGCTCGTCGGTGGTGTCGCCCATGGCGGAGACGACGACGACGACCTGGTCGCCAGCGGTGTGCCGAGCGGCAACACGCCGCGCAACACGCTTGATGTGGTCAGCGGACGCGACAGATGACCCGCCGTACTTCTGTACTACGTGGGCCATGAGGGGCTCCGCTACTCGACGCTGACGAGCGTGGCACCGACATCGCTCATCTGGCAGATGCGCGCGTCGACCTTGAGTCCGTGCACGGCGGCGATCTCTCGCATTGCGCCGGCGACCACGTCGGCCTGTGCGGTGTCTGCGAAGGCGGCGATGGTTGAGCCGCCACCGGAGAGGTAAACGCCGTGGGCGCCGGCGTCACGCGCGGCCTGAAAGAGCGGATACATGGCGGGGAAGAGCGCCGAACGGGCGGGCTGGTGCAGCACGTCTTCGGTGGCTGTGCCGAGCAGTTCGTACTTGCCTTGCGTCAGGGCGGCGATGAGCAGGGCAGCTCGTCCGATGTTGTGCACTGCTTGATTGCGGGTGAGGCGCTCCGGGAGTCGCTTGCGTGACTCCTCGGTGGGCATCGAGAACTCGGGGATCAGCATGACGAGCCGCAGATCGTCGGGCGGAGTCAGGCCGCTCTGGACCAAGCCGTGGTCATCCTCGACGACCACGCGGAGGCCGCCGAGCATTGCCGGGACGATGTTGTCGCCGTGGCCTTCGAGCTGGACGGCGAGTGGCAACAAGTCCTCGAGGGTGCGCCCGCCATCGATCAACGCGTCGGCGGCGATCAGGCCAGCAGCGCGAGCTGAGGCGGAGACGCCGAGGCCTCGACCGACCGGGATGTCGCCCTGGTACTCGACGGTCATGCCTGCTGGCGTTGGTGCGCCGGCCTGCTTGAGGAGCGCCAATGCGGCGGTTGCGGTCATCTGCTCGATCGGACCGGGGGGCGGTGGGACGCTTTCGTCGCTGAGCGTGACGGTGTAGGTACCGGCCCAGTCGAGTGCGACGCCGAGACTGTCGAAGCCCGGGCCGAGATTCGCGGAGGTGGCGGGGACGCGAACGGTGGCGGAACGGTGGTTCGTCATACATCGAGTCTAGGAACGTGCTGGACCAGCAGCAAACCGCGAACATGGCTATTCGGTGAACGAGATTATTTTGACGATTCCGCAACCTTGGGCGTGAGCAGAAGTCGCGTATACTTCGCTTCATTACAGGCAATTTCGAGGCGGCGGCGCGACGCAAGAGCGATCAGCCGCGGGGGGTACCCGATGGAAGATATCGTCCTGGTCAGCGGCGTTCGAACGGCGATTGGCGCGTTCGGCGGAGCGCTCAGTGAAACTCCAGCTTCCGATCTTGGGGCCCACGTGATCCGGGAGGCGGCTAGCCGCGCCGGGGTTGACCCCTCGCACGTGGACCAGGTGATTCTGGGCTGCGTGGGGCAGGTGGCTGAGGATGGGTACATCGCCCGTCACGCCTCGGTCAAAGGTGGGATGCCGATCACCACGCCCGCGTACACGGTGAACCGAATCTGTGGCTCGGGGCTCGAGGCGATCAACACCGCTGCTCGCTGGCTTGAGACGGGCGACGCGGAGCTGATTGTGGCGGGCGGCGCCGAGAACATGAGCATGATGCCGTTCTTGCTTCGGAAGGGGCGCTACGGCTACCGCTACGGACACGACAAGATCGAAGACTCGACGATGCATCTGGTCACCGACCCGTTCGAGAGCATCTTGATGGGCGTGACGGCGGAGAACCTGGCTGAGAAGTACGAGATCTCTCGCGAGATTCAGGACGAGTACTCGGTTCGCTCTCAGGAGCGGGCCCAGGCCGCGATTGAGGCGGGCCACTTCACGGAGCAGATCGCACCGATGGAGGTGAAGAAGGGGCGTGACACGCTGACCTTCGACACGGACGAGCACCCTCGTTCAACCTCAATGGAGCGGCTGGGTGGGCTGCGCGCGGCGTTCCGCGACGGTGGCACGGTGACCGCTGGCAACTCGTCTGGCATCAACGACGGCGCGGCGGCTGTGGTGGTGACGACGGCATCGAAGGCAAAGGAGCTGGGGCTGACGCCGCGGCTGCGTCTGGTGGCGCGCGCGGA
>JABIST010000314.1 GCA_018700215.1 Dehalococcoidia bacterium
CCACAGCAATCGTCACCGGCTCCAACCCCAGCAAGTCGTCGATCTCGTGTCGGATCCACTCCGCCAGCGTCGGATCAATCGACTCGCCGTGATGCAACACCCACGACAGCGGCGCGAACGCACCCACGATGCGCCTACCCGCCCGCTACCACGGGCTCACTACCGAGCCCGTCCGAGCTTTCCAGCACCGGCGCATACCGCGCCGACACCGTCTTCTCCTTGATCGACAGCGCCAGCAGCCCCGCCACGAGCAGCAGCACCACGCTCACCGCGTACGCCGCGTCGTATGACGCCCACCGGTCGAACGCCAACCCGAACAGAATCACCGCCAGCGCCCCACCAAGCTGGTGCGCCATTAAGATCAGCCCGCCCAGCGTCCCCACGTGCCTCACCCCATACACATCCGCCGTCAACGACGACGTCAGCGGCACCGTTGCCAACCACGAGCCGCCACCAATCACCGCAAACGCCCACAACGCCACTGGCCCAGGGAACACAATCAGGCTCAAGAACCCCACACCCCGCACGAAATACACCGCGGACAGCAACGTCTTCCGCTGCATCCGATCAGAAATCGACCCCACGAACATCACGCTCGCCGCGTTAATTCCGCTCAGCAGCCCGAATGCCAGCGCCGCCGTCCCCGGCGAAATTCCCTCCGAGCCCGCCCACCGCACGAAGTGCACCGCAATGCTCGCCGTCGTCACCCCGCACACCCAGTACGCCACCGAAAGCTGCCAGATCGGCGCCGACCGGAACGAATCCTGCCATCGCGCGCAGTTCAACGGCCCCCGAGGAATCACCGACCCCCCGCTCGCCACCACCGAAGCCACCTGCTCATCCGAATCCCCATCCGGATGCAAGCCCATGTCAGACGGGTCGCTCCGTACGATCCCCCACAGCAACGGCACCCCCAGCAGCAGCGAGATCACCCCCGCCGCCACCCACGCCGTCTGCCAGTTCGTCGCCAGGAACAGATACGTCAGGAACGGCAGCAATATCAGCCCGCCCACCGAGCCGCCGGACACCAGCACACTCATCGCCGTCCCCCGACGACGCTGGAACCACCGCACCACAAACACCCCGGTCATGCTTGGCGAAATCCCGCCCGCCGCCGAAGAGATCACCACCCCGTACAGCACCGTCAGCATCCACACGTTCGTCACGAACGCCATTCCGATGAACGCCACCCCCATCACCGTCATGCTGATCAGCACCACCGGCCGGCCACCCACCCGGTCCACAATCCGCCCAAAGAACGGCTGCACCAGCCCGTTCAGCAACCACCCCACCGAAGCCGCTACCGAGATCCGCCCAACGGAGACCCCCCACTCCCCTTCCCACGTCTCGACGAACACACCAAACGCCTGCCGCGTCCCCACCACCAGGAACGTCGCAAAGAACAGCGCCCCCACCACATACCAGCCGTAGAACAGCCCCTCGTGCTCCGCCGCCGCCCGCTCGTTCATCCGCCCACCGTCGCCTCACCCAAGATCCCGAGGAAAGAGCGTCGATTATGCCCCACAGCCCCCGCTCCGTATCGCACCACCGACGTCCCCCGACATTTGCTGCCCAGCGGGCCGAAACTTACATACGTAAAGCTCCGTCGAAAACGACCGACAATGTTCGCATGGAACAGGAACCCGTCAGACAAGATGGCCTCGCACTGCCACCGATAGGCTTCGACGCCCTCTGTCGAACCGTCGCTGATCTGCAGCCGTCTCTCTCGCACGGTTTCGTCACCTTGCTCGAGATGCGCGGCGCCGAGCGTTTCGCGCCCCAGGATCTCGCCGCACTCATCTCCCACGATCCTGAGTTCGGCTCCAACCTCCACGCGGCACATATCGCCAGCACGACACCGCAACCCAGCGAACGCCCCTTCTCCGCCCGCGACGCGATCGACCACTGGGGCTACCGCATCATCCACTCCAGCAGCGTCACCAACGGCATCGTCAAACTCCTCGGCGAAGACGCCTTCCTCGAGCCCCATCGTGACTTCTGGCTCCGCGCCTTCGTCGTCGGCTGCTACGCAAGCGTCCTCGCCGAGGTCCTCCAGGCCAACGAGGACTCCGCGTTCTCCGGCTCGCTCCTCCGTAGCGCCGCCCTCTTCCTCCTCGAAAACCACGAACGCTCGAACTCCGGAGCCGCCCGCCGCCTTGCCATCTCCAACCGCTCCCTGCTGTGGGACGCCGAAACCGAACTGCTCGGCGGCAATCATCTGGACCTCGGCCGCCACCTCTGCGCACGCTGCGAACTCTCGGACACCTTCATGGAGGTGTTTAACCCCGCCGGTCAGCCAAACTCCCTCCCGGATCTCATCCTTCGCGCCACCGCCGCCGCCGAACGCCACGGCTTCACGGACCCCACCGGTCCCGTCGTCCCACCCCACCTCAGCTCCGAACGAGAACCAATCCTCGACGCCTACTTCCGAAACGCCGGCGCCACCCCGGAAGGCGTCCTCTACTCCATCCGCGGCATGCTCGCCCTCACCCCCCTGATCGACCTCGGCGCCGCCGCCTGACCGTTGGATAGTCGCTCGCGCACGCGCGGCACGGCCTCCTGACGCCTCCCGTAAAGCTCGCTCGGAAACAACCGACTATCTTCCAATGGACCAGAATCCCGTCAGCCAGCACGGACCAGCCGAGGAGCCCACCAGCTTCGGGGCCCTCTGCCAACTGATCGACGATGCACAGGGCACGCCCGCTCCCGCCTTCGTCGCCCTGCTCGAACTTGACCAGGCCAGTCCCTTCGCCAAGCAGCAGCTCGCCATGCACATGTCTCGCGACGCCAGTTTCAACCAAAGTATCGAGGCCTCATACCTCGCCGCTGCCGATCGCCGTCCCAGCGAACGGCCCCTCTCCGCACGGGACATCATTGGCCGCTGGGGCTACCGCGTCACCCACTGCTCCAGCGTCCTCAGCGGTCTCGTCGGATTCCTCGGCGAACCTGCCATGCATGAGCCGCACAGAGACTTCTGGCTCCGCGCGGCCGTCATCGCCGCCTATACCGCCGTGCTCGCCGATGGACTCAAGATTCACGAAGACCAGGCCTTTTCCGGCTCGCTCCTCCGCAGCACCGCACTCTTCCTCTTGGACCAACACCAACCCGCACCGGCAGACCCCACTCCTGGTCCCGCCACCTCCAGCTCGCTCCCCCTCTGGGACCTCGAAACCGAACGGCTCGGTGGAAGTCACCTGGACCTCGCCGGGCAGCTCGGCGAACGCTGGGGACTCTCCCCTGCACTGCTCGCCGCCTTCACCCCCACCGGCGACCCCAACTCCCTCCCAGACCTCATCACCCGCGCTACCGCCGCAGCCGAACGCCACGGTTTCCGGGACCCCCACCGCCCCATCGTCCCGCCCCACCTCCGCCCCGACAGCGAGCCCTTCGTCGACGCCTATTTCCGAAGCGGCGGAAACACCCCCGAAGCCTTCCTCGATTGGATCAGCGGCATGCTCGCCCTCACCCCCCTCGTCGACCTCAAAGACGTCGCCTGACGCCACGCCACGCCCCGGCCCGTATCACCACGGACTGCCACCCCGGAACCTCACGCCCGACCACCTCTGGCAACAGCGAGTGACCGACTGGACCTACGATGTCTCCGCCGCTGGTTGGACCAGAAGCCTCGCCGCAATCGAAGCGGGTACAGCGCCCGACCAGACCATCCTCGTCGCGGAACAAGGTGGCCTGATCGGTCTCGCGGCTGCCAGAATGCCTGCTCAGTCGATCGTCGACGTGGGTGCGCTCTACATCGCGTTCGACCACCAGAAACAGGGCCTCGGACGCGCCCTCGTGGAAACGATCAAGTCGAGGTATGCCGCCCGCGGCGCCACCGCGATGCACATCGGCGTGTTAAAGGCCAACGAGCCGGCACGGCGTTTCCACGAGCGAATCGGCGGCAAGTCTCTGTTGGAACGAGAGTTCGACGAAGCAGGTGTCCCGCTACCAGAGATCGTCTACGGGTGGCCGCTCCCGGCCTAGGTTCAACCAACTACGGCGTCGAAGACGCCTCAACCACCGGCCAGTTCAACAGCGCCTCTGTCGAAGTCACCGCCAGCCCGCTCGCCTCAAGCTCAGCTAACGACCGAATCGAGTTCGCCCCGAACTCGCCGCCTACCACCACGTAGTGCAGTCGCCAGAAGTCACCATCCAGCTCGCCTGACAGCACCGGCTGCCCCACCAGCTCCGTCGGCTCGCCCGCGTCATTCAAGCTAGCGACGAACACATACGCATCGCCCGGCGTCGTCGTACTCAACCCCATATCGAAGTAGTGCGCAGTCTCTTCCCGGTACCACGTCGCATGCACCGGCTGACCGCTCTCCACCGTCGCCCCCTCCGGCACCATCGGACAGTTCACCAGCATCTCGCTCGGCACTACCTCAAGCCCACTCGCCTCCAGGTCGGCCAGCGAATGGATCGACTCGCTGTCGTAGCCCTCCGGCACCACGACGAACTCCACCACCCAGAGGTCCGAGTACCCCGCGTCCCCCGGGAGCACATGCAGTATCGTCCGGTGCCCCTCGATCATCTGAGGCGTCCCATCGTCATCGAATCCCGACACGAACGCCCAGATCGGCGCCAACGGCACCTGCCCACCAGCATCCAGCGGTGTATCTGTCCCGAAATCCACGTACCCCACAGAAACCCCGTCGCGCCACGCGCGCTCAATTGCGTAGTCCGCGCTCGATGCCTCCGAGCTGTCTCCGTATCCGTACTCGCCGTCGTCCACGGACCCGTAATCGTCGCTCGCCCCGCCGTCATCCCCCGAGCCGTACAAACTCGCTGCCCCCGCGGCCTCGCCCGAGCCAAGATTTGACGTCGTCCCAAACACGCCGAGCCCCGCCAGCACCACCAGCACCACTACGCCGCTCAGCATCGAACCGGCGGCAACCCCAACAACGGCTTCCAGGCGTCCCAACACGTGCTAACTCCCAGGACCCGGCCCGCGATCGCGCACAACCCACACCTTGAGCATCGGCCACGAGACAGAATCCGTGCAGGGAGTACTCCGCCCCCTCAACTACACAGTTCCACCCGCCAACCGCCCACACCGCACTCAGATCCAGCTAACATCACGCGCGTACTGCCCTCGGCACCTCCGAGGCCGACCGCGCGACCGAAACGGAGCACCCCGCCAAATGACAACTAATGTGACCGACACCACTCCCGCCACAGCCGATACCACCAACGGCGCTGCCGCTGGCGAAACCATCCTCGGCGGCGTCCTCCTCGTCCGCTCCCTCAAACAGCAGGGCGTCGACTACATGTTTGGCGTCGTCGGCTTCCCCGTCTCGGAACTCGCCGGCTACGCCCAGGACGAAGGCATCAAGTACATCGGCATGCGCAACGAGCAGGCAGCCTCATACGCCGCCCAGGCCGCCAGCTACATCCTCGGCCGCCCCCAGGCCTGCATCGTCGTCTCCGGCCCCGGCGTCATCCACGGCCTCGCTGGCCTCGCCAACGCCAAGTCCAACTGCTGGCCCATGATCCTCATCGGCGGCGCATCCGCCGTCAGCCAGAACGGCATGGGCGCCTTCCAGGAAGAGAACCAGGTCGAAATCGCCCGCCTCGTCTCCAAGTACGCCCACTCCCTCGATCGCGTCGACCGCATCCCCTACTACGTGGAACAGGCCGTCCGCACCTCCCTTTACGGCCGACCTGGCCCCGCCTACCTCGATGCCCCCGATGACATCCTCACCGCCGAAATCCCGCTCTCCCAGATCAAGACCGTCCCCACCGTCCCGGACCCACCGAGGCCCGGCGTCCCGGAACGCGACATCAAGGCCGCCGTCGCCGCGCTCAAGTCCGCCGAGCGCCCGCTCGTCATCGTTGGCAAGGGCATGGCCTGGTCCCGCGCTGAAAACGAGGTCCTCGAGTTCATCGAGAAGACCCAGATCCCCTTCCTTCCCACACCCATGGGCAAGGGTGTCGTCGACGACGATCACCCGCTCGCCATCTCCCCCGCCCGCACGCTCGCACTCCGCGAGGCCGATGTCGTCCTTCTCCTCGGTGCCCGACTCAACTGGATCCTCCACTTCGGCAAGCCGCCACGCTGGGCCGAAGACGTTCGCATCATCCAGGTCGACATCGCCGCCGAAGAGATCGGCGCCAACGTTCCCGCCGAAGTCGGCCTCGTCGGCGACGGCGCAGCCATCGTCGCCCAACTCAACCAGGCCCTCGATGAAGACGGCTGGCAGTACCCCGGTGAAACCACCTGGCGCTCCGCCCTCAAAGCCAAGGTCGACGAAAACGTCGCCGTCAGCGCCCAACTCATGGCCGACGACTCAGTCCCGATGAACTACTACCACCCGCTCCAGGCGATCCGCGACACGTTGCCCGAGGACACCATCATCGTTTCCGAGGGCGCTGGCACCATGGACATCGGCCGCACCGTGCTGCCGAACCACGGCCCGCGCACCCGCCTCGATGCTGGTACCTACGGCACTATGGGCATCGGCCTCGGTTTCGCTATCGGCGCAGCCATCGCCAAGCCCGGCACCCGCATCGTGGACGTGGAGGGCGACGCCGCCTTCGGCTTCTCCGGCATGGAATACGAGACGATGGTCCGCCACAACCTCCCCATCACCATCGTCGTCATCAACAACAACGGCATCGGTGGCGGCGTCGCCGAACTCCCCGAGGACCGCGATCCACCACCCGGGGTCTACCTCCCCAGCGCCCGCTACGAGCGCATCGCCGACATGTTCGGAGGCCGCAGCTACTACGTCACCCAACCCGAAGAACTGGAGCCCGCGCTCCGCGAAGCGAACACCGGCGAAGGCCCCGCCATCGTCCACATCCGCATCGACCCGAGCGCCGGCCGCAAGCCCCAGCAGTTCGGCTGGCACACCCCGACGAACTAGAGGGCTTCCGCGATGACTGACCGGTCGGCAGCAGTAGCTGTCGGTCGGCCAGTCGCATGCACGAACCTCCGCCCCGGCGTAGCGTCCCCCGATGGAACCCGCTGAGCTAGCTCTCGTCGTCGCCATCCTCTGCCTCGCGACGCTCTTCCACGGCACCGTCGGTTTCGGCACCGGCCTCGTCTCCACGCCCCTGCTCACGCTGGTCCTCGGAGTTCAGGACGCCGCCGCCCTCGTCGCCTTCGTCGTCCTCGGTACCACCCTGCTCGTCCTCCGCCGCGACTGGCGACGTGCCGACAGGCGCGCGGCCATCTACCTCATCGTCGGCTCGCTCCCCGGCGTCCCCCTCGGCATCTTCCTCCTCACCAACG
>JABIST010000345.1 GCA_018700215.1 Dehalococcoidia bacterium
AGCGCGAATTCACCCTCACTGAGGCGCGGGACACGCTTGAGCTGATTCGCGGGCGGGTTGAGGAACTGCGGGGGACTCAGACGGAGTTGCGCGCAGTGAAGCAGGAGCTGAGCGAGTTGAACCGTCGCCACCTCAACAACGGTCGGGTGGGGGATGCGGAACTCCGCAACGTGCAGATTCGACAACGCCAGCTTGGCGAGGCTGCCAGCGAGCTGGTTCGCTCGATTCACGAGAGCGGCGCCGTGATCAAAGGCATCGACGACGGGCTGATCGACTTCCCTGCCACGATCGACGGCATCGAGAGCTACTGGTGTTGGAAAGCGGGTGAAGTTGCTATCGACTGGTGGCATCCTCGAGGCACCGGATTTGCCGATCGTCGCCCGATCGCTGAGCTGCCGCCGGGTACGATCGGGGCGTGACCGGGGGGAGCGTGATCCATGAGTTCTGATACGCTCGCCGGACAATCGGGAGGCTAAGCGTGACGCTCGCAATCGTTCTCGTGGTCGCTTACGTGCTCGGCTCGTTCCCAACCTCGTACATCGTCGTGCACCACCTGACCGGACGCGACATTCGCGATATGGGCGATGGCAACCCCGGGATGATGAACGTCTGGGACAACGTGGGCTTCGGGGCCGCGTTCGTTGTGGGACTGGGGGATGCCGGCAAAGGCATGGCGGCGGTAGGAATTGCCTACCTGATGGGGGCCGAGATCGAAGGCGCCGTCCTGGCCGGCCTCGTAGCGGTGTTGGGCCACGATTACTCGATCTTTCTGCGACTGCAGGGCGGCAATGGCATGGCGACCTCCACGGGCGCGATCCTCGCGCTGACCCCGCTTGCAACGGGCCCAGCGATCGGCGCAGCGATCGCCCTCTGGCTGCTGCTCGGATCGAAACGATTGGGCGGAATGGTTGGCATGATGATCGTGCCGGTGCTGGCGTACGCGCTGGACCTGGGGCCGACCGCGATCACCGGTGTGATCCTGTTGGAGTCCGTCGCGGCGTTGAAGATTATCCGCTTCGAGGGATTCGTCTCCGCCCGTTCAAGGCTCGATCAATGACCACCCTGGAGGCAATCCGCGACCAGCTTGCGCAGGCGACTGCCGGTCCGTCTGACGAAGTTCCGATTGCACGCGCAGCGCTGCTGATCGCACAGAGCGAGTACCCCGAACTGGATATCGACCTCTACGAGCAACGCCTGCAGTCGATTGCCGAACGACTGGAAGAGGAGCTACGCGAGGTGGGCGACACACGTTCGCCTCGGCAGATTCCGCTGGTGGTGAATCGGCTGCTCTACCGCGAGCTGGGCTTCCGAGGGAACGACGCTGCCTACGAAGATCCGCGCAACCTCTACCTGAACTACGTACTGGACGAGCGAACCGGCATCCCGGTGACGATGGCGCTGGTCTACTCCGAGATCTGTCAGCGAGCCGGCATCGATGTCCGCCCGGTTGGGCTGCCCGGACATGTGATCTGCCGTTACCAGCCGAGCTGGAGCGACGAACCGGCCGACAGCGTGCTACTGGATGTGTTCAACGCCGGTCGCATTCTGAGCGAACGTGACTGCCAGGTGCTGGTGAAGAACACCTTCGGCTCCACCCAGCAGTTCCACGAGCATTACCTGGCGACTCTCACCCCTCGCCAGCTACTGCAGCGAATACTGCACAACCTGAAAGTTGCCTACGTACGGCGGGGCGACGAGGACCGTGCTGCGCGGATCATCGATCTGAAGCTCACGTTGTTCCCGTGGGACCTGGATGAGATTCGCGATCGAGGAATGCTGCGCGAGCGCCTCGGCAAGTACGAACTCGCCCTCGAAGACCTCGAACATTATGTCTCTTTCAGGCCAGGTGCGCGTGACATCAAGACGGTGCGCGAAGCGGTCCGTTCGCTGCGCCGCCACACGGACAGTGCCGAGGATGCCAGCCAGGCAAGCTCGCGGGACCTGCCGAACTAGCCCCGACGGATCGAGACCGATCGTGCCAGTCGTGCGAATCCTCCACCGCGGCGGCAATCTCCGGGACTTGCTGCCGCTCGCCACCCACCCCGCGATCGACGCGATCGAAGCTGACATCTGGGTGCGCGGCGATCAGATCGTCGCGCATCATGACCGACCGCTCGGCCCGCTGCCGTTCACGATTGGACCGAAGGGCCTCCACCGTGAGCCAGATGAACCGGTACACCTCCCGGAGATCGTCGCGGCTGTGGGCGCTGCCAATCCGCACAGCGGTCTGGTGCTGGATTTGCGTTCATGGCTC
>JABIST010000414.1 GCA_018700215.1 Dehalococcoidia bacterium
ATCAAGTGGGGGCGCTCCCGGCGAGGCGCGTCGCGGGGGTGCGGTTCCCACTCGGAGGATGTGGAGCCTCGGAGGGTTAGTCGGCGCGGACGGGGGGGATTTCTTCGGCGGGGGCGTTGCCGTTGGCTGCGATGGCGTCCAGGTGGCTTGAGGGGCGCGGGCGGGAGATGCGCTCGGGGCGGTCGATTTCCTGCTCGGTGACGTCGGCGACGGCTTCTGCGGCGGTCTGGCCTTTGCGGATGCGTCGGGCGATGGCTACGCCGGCGACGATGACGAGGGATGAGGAGATGGCGGCACCCCCGGCGATGACCTTGTGCCTGCGGACGAGGTCCGGGAAGCGGTCCAGGACCGCGTGGGCGAGGCGGATGGAATCGCGGGCGACGTTATCGATCGCGTCGCCGCCGCTCGCCTCTTTGACGTCGTCAGGTAGCCAGTTCATATGTGTGTGTTTCCCCCGCGTGACGGCACTGGTGGGTGCTGTCGAAGACCAGTCTAGCGCCTCAGGTTCTCAGGGACTGCAGAATTGATTACAGACGTTTGAAGAACTTATGAACAGGCTGTTTCGTGGGGTGTATGCGTTATTCGTCGTGGCGGAGTGAGCGGTAGAGGGTGGCCATTTCGATGGCGGCACGCATGGCGTCGCTGCCCATGTTGGTTTTGGCACCGCCGGCGCGGGCTTCGGCCTGGGCGCGGTTTTCGGCGGTGATGACGCCGAGGGTGACGGGGAGGCTGTGGCGTCGGGCGACTTCGGCGATGCCGCGGGCGGATTCTCCGGCGACGTAATCGAAGTGTGCGGTTTCACCTCGGATGACGCAGCCGAGGCAGGCGATGGCGTCGTAGGAGCCGGTGGCGGCGAGTTCTTCGGCGACCATGGGGAGTTCGAAGGCGCCGGGGACGTGGACGACGTGGATGGCCCAGTCCGCGATGCCGGCGTCACGGGCGACCTCGAGTGCGCCATCGAGGAGGCGCTGGGTGAGGTCCTGGGTGAAGCGGGAGACGGCGATGGCGATGTTGAGGCCGGCGCCGTCCTGGGATCCCTCGGATGTGCGTGGCATTGGGCCTACCCGAAGTCTGGCATGGGGTGTTCGAGGATGTGGCCCATTCTGTCGCGCTTGGCGGTGAGGTAGCGGACGTTGTGCTCGTTTGGTTCGATTTCGATGGGGACGCGCTCGACGACTTCGAGGCCGAAGCCATCGAGGCCGGCGCCGCGGAGTGCGCCGACGATGTTGAGTTCTTTGATCTTGATGGGGTTGTTGGTCATGAGGCGCATTTTGCGGATGCCGAGATCGACGAGGATCTGGGCGCCGATGCCGTAGTCACGACTTTCGGCGGGGAGGCCGAGGGCCTCGTTGGCTTCGACGGTGTCGAGGCCTTCGTCCTGGAGGGCGTAGGCGCGGAGTTTGTTGTGGAGGCCGATGCCGCGACCTTCCTGGTCCATGTAGACGACGGCGCCGCTGCCGGCCTCGGCGATGGTGCGCATGGCGGCATCGAGCTGTTCGCCGCAGTCGCAGCGGAGTGAGCCGAAGACGTCGCCGGTGACGCAGCGGTCGTGGACGCGGACGAGGACGGGTTCGTCGGGGTTGATGTCACCGAAGACGAGTGCGACGTGCTCGCGGGCATCGATCCCGGTGCGGTAGCCGATGGCTTTGAAGTCGCCGTGGGCGGTGGGGATGACGGTTTCGCCTTCGCGGGAGACGAGGGTTTCGTTGCGCATGCGGTAGCGGATGACGTCTGCGACGGAGGCGATCTTGAGGTCATGCTTATCGGCGAATTTGATGAGGTCGGGCATCCGAGACATGGAGCCGTCTTCGTTCATGATTTCGCAGATGGCGGCGACGGGTTCGACGCCGGCGAGCCTGCAGAGATCGACGGAGGCTTCGGTCTGGCCGGCGCGGACGAGGACGCCGCCGTCTTTGGCGCGGAGCGGGAAGATGTGGCCGGGACGGGTGAGGTCATCGGTGGTGCTGCGCGGGTCCGCGAGGACGCGGATGGTCTGAGCGCGGTCGGCGGCGGAGATGCCGGTGGTGACGCCGGTGGCGGCTTCGACGCTGATGGTGAAGGCGGTGCCGAGGGGGGCGGTGCTGTGCTCGGTCATGAGCGGGAGGTTGAGGTGGTCCGCGCGTTCCTCGGTCATGGGGGTGCAGACGAGGCCGCGTGCTTCGGCGACCATGAAGTTGACCAGCTCGGTGGTGACGAACTGAGCGGGGATGGCGATGTCGCCTTCGTTTTCGCGGTCTTCGTCGTCGACGAGGATGATCGGGCGTCCGGCACGGAACTCCTCGAGCGCTAGCTCAGTGGAGATGATGCGCTCGTGGATCGCTTCGGTCGTGGTATTCGTTTCGTCAGTGGCCCCCGCCATGACGCCTCCTAGTGACTATGCGTCGACGCCCACTTGTGGGGTCGCCTCGCGTGCTTCGAGCAGTTGCTCTACATACCGGGCAAAGATGTCGGTTTCGAGGTTGATGCTGTCGCCGATGTTGCGGCGAGTGAGGGTGGTGTGTTCCTGGGTGTACTGGACGAGGGAGACGGAGAAGGATTCCGCGTCACGGGCCATGACGGTGAGGGAGCAGCCGTCCACGCAGACGGGGCCCTTCATGACGATGAACTTGAGGTGCTCCGGGGCGACGGTGTAGCGGGCGATGATGGATTCGCCTTCGGGGGTGAGGCTTTCGAGGGTGCAGGTGGTTTCGACGACGCCTCGGACGATGTGGCCGGAGAGGCGGGTGGCGGCGTGGACGGAGCGTTCGAGGTTGACCTCGGTGCCCTCAACGAGGTCGGCGAGGTTGGAGCGGCGGTAGGTTTCGTTCATGAGGTCGAAGCGGAGTGCGTCGTCGTCGATGGTGCGGACGGTGAGGTCGACGCCGTTGACGGCGATGGAGTCGCCGAGCTGGGCGTCGCCGCGCACGGTGTCGCAGGCGATCACGAGTTCGCCGCCCTGGTGGTGGCGGACGGTGCCGACTTCTTCAACTATTCCTGTGAACATTAGGGAGATAGTAGCGCGATTCACAGATGCGGTGCCTGCCCTGGTGGACAGGGGTGGATCGACGGGTGGATTGTCCTGGGCAGTTACCTGGTGAGGTTAGTCGGGCCAGGCGGCAACTTCCTGGGAAATGTCAGTCGGGCCAGACGGGTGTGCCGGTGACGAGGATGTCCGCGCCGAGGCGCTCGACGGTTATGTCGCGGAGGCCGACGGCGTCAGCCATGCGGTCTGCGCCGGTGCCAGCGACGGGACCCGGGGCGGCGGCGGCGCCGATGATGAGCGGGGCGATGATGGCGTGGACGCGGTCTACGAGACGTTGATCGAAGAGTGAGCCGAGGATGACGCCGCCGCCTTCGAAGAGGAGGTTGAGCATGCCTCGGTTGCCACATTCGGTGACGAGGGCGGCGAGGTCGACGTGGCTGGTGGGGACGCCGTCCGGGTCTGGTGCGCCGGGGTGGGTGGGAAGTTCGAGGATTTCTGCGCCGGTGGCCTCGATGGTGGCGCGCCACTCGGGAGACGCTTGTGCGGTGGTGGCGACGATGGTGGGGCCAGCGAGATCGGGAGCGCCCTGGAAGATGCGGGCGGTGGGGGCAATGCGCCCTCGGGAATCGGCGACGATGCGGATGGGCTGGTGGACGGCAGGATCGACAGTTTCTCGGGTGCCGCCGGGGTCGGCTGGGCCATGTGGATCGGCGGGTCTGGCGGTGAGCTGGGGGTCGTCGAGGAGGACGGTGTTGGAGCCGACGACGATGGCATCGAGGGTGGGGCGCTGGCGGTGGGCCCAGGCGAGGGTGTCGGGGCCGGAGACCCAGCGTGAGTCGCCGGAGGCGGCGGCGATTTTGCCATCGAGTGAGGCGGCGTATTTGACGATGACGAGGGGGAGGCCGGTGGCCTGGTGCTTGAGGTAGCCGGCGAGGAGTTCGCGTGACTGGTGGGCACCGTCGCCGGTGGTGACCTGGATGCCTGCGTCCTGGAGGAGCTGGTGGCCGCGGCCGTCGACTTCGGGAAAGGGGTCGCGGAGAGCGTAGTGGACCGCGGCGACGCCGGCCTGGATGAGGGCATCGGTGCAGGGTGGGGTGCGGCCGTGGTGGGCGCAGGGCTCGAGGGTGACGTAGACCTCGGCGCCACGAGCGCGGTCGCCGGCGGCGGCGAGGGCCATGACCTCGGCGTGGGCACCGCTACTCTTCGATCCGTCGCGCCGGGGCGCTCCGGAGGCCGGCTGCTGGGTGTGGCCTCGGGCGATAATTTCGCCGTTGCGGACGATGACGGCGCCGACGGGAGGGTTGGGTGAGGTGGTGCCCTGGGCGGCTGCGGCCTGTTGGAGGGCGGCGCGCATGTGGGGCGATGGCGTGGGAGAGGGGGAGGCGGTGGTGTCGGTGGGCATCGGTGGGGAGGATATCAGGGCTGGGCGGGGACTC
>JABIST010000237.1 GCA_018700215.1 Dehalococcoidia bacterium
CAGCACACCCAGCACCGATGCCGAGGTGTCCGGTACATGCGTCACCGGCTGCCAGCGAATAATCTCCCGCACCGAATCGATGTTCACGCCGAAGCTCTCGTCAGCCAGCGAAAACACCACCAACTGCCGTTCACTTGAGTCACCCTGCGAGGTCAGTTCACCCCGCGCTTCGCTCACAGAATTCGTCATTGCGTCCTCCGCATCCGAAGCGAGCCAGCTCGCTCCGGAATCGTGTCAATTCCCTCGGAAATCCCCATCAGCAGCGCGTCCGCCAGACCGTCGGTCCACCGCCGGTGCTCGTCCAGCGACACTCTCGATTCCCCGCTGTGCCCAACGAGGTGTGCGATCGCTCGACGCACCCCGCCATGTTCAGCCAGCAGTTCCACCATCCCGGTCCCAGTGCTCGTCGCTGTTCGTCCGCGTTCGTGTCCCAGCGTTCGCAACCTCAGCCGGCACTCACGCCCGGAGACCTCGCCCCGCAACGTCGACTCGATCAGTTCAACCGTCGTCTCGTCCAATGTGACTCCATCAAGCTGTCCTGCCGCAGCCGCGGCACCATCACTGGCCAGCGCCTCAACATCACCCTGTGCCACTCGTCGATGACCACCCAGCGTCCGGTACGAACCGATTGCGCCCGAATCCACCCAGCGACGCACCGTGTTGGTGTGCGCACCCAGGTGCTCGCTCGCCTGCAGCAATGTCATCCAGCCACTCGCTGGAACCACCGCTGTCGCCTGGTCGGACATACGCATCCCGTCTCGCCGCTGCGCCCCTGCCGATATAACCTCGGTCAATTCCTCCATCACGCTACTCATCACCTCCCCTGAGATGGCACAGGGAGTCCCCTGATTCAGCCGTTCGGTGAGGTGTGTGTGAGCGTATTGAACTGATTTCGAATGTCGAACGAACTGCGCAGCAATCGATGAGTTAGAGACTGAGGAAAAACATCGAAATCATGACCATTCAACCATTCTTTAATAGCGGTACTAATAGTCAACTATTATTCCACCCCACAGACGCCGCTCGCGGCCCCTGGTCCCACGAATCACTCCACGGCCACGTCCTCGGCGGCCTCATGGCCCACGCCATCGAGCAAGAGCACGGCTCCGAGGAGTTCCAGCCCGCCCGGCTCACCGTCGATATGTTCCGCCTCGCTACCCACGGCCCCGTCACCATCAACACCAGCGTCGCCCGCCAGGGCGGCCGCATCCGAGTCGTCGACGCCTCGCTTGAGGTCGGCGGCATCGAGCAGGCTCGCTGTAGCGCCGTCATGCTCCGCCCCGCCCCCCAGCCAGAAGGCAACGTCTGGAGCCCGCCCGCCTGGGAAGTCCCCGCACCCCACGACATCCAGCAGGACGAACCCGAGCACCAGACCGTCTGGGAGACCCGCCCCATCACCGGCAAGGGCCCCAGCGCCGAACGCGGACGCGTCTGGATGCGCGAAGTTCGCGAACTCGTCCAGGGCCAGCCACTCACCCCCTTCGTCCGCGCCGCCATGGCTGCCGATTTCACCAACCCGCTCGGCAACTCCGGGGACCGCGGCCTCGAGTTCGTCAACGCGGACTACACCCTCTACCTCCACCGACTCCCCATCGACGAATGGATCGGCGTCGAGGTCGCCGCGCATCACAGCGCGGACGGAATCGCCGTCGCCTCCTGCTCGCTCTACGACCAGCACGGTGCCATCGGCCACAGCGCCGTCACCGGGATCGCGAATCGCCGCGAATAGAGACGCGCCAGCCCACCGCTCCGCCGCGTGCCACCCCGCACGCTGCCCCTCTGCGAGCATCCGACCGACGGAACTCCCCACCGTGACGGAGGACCGCGCCCATGACCAACCAACCACCAACGAGCAACGACCCACCAACCGGCCAGCCGCCCGCCGCCAACCACCAGCCACGCCCCCACCCGCTGCCAGCGAGCCGCCTCCCGCCCCGTCCACCGGTGAGCCGTCCCCCGCGTCCTTCGATGCCGCAGCCACCCTCGCCCACCTCCGTCGACTCGCCACCCTCGATTTCGAAGTCTTCGAGGACCTGCGCGACGATCGATCCCAGACCTTCGCCGGCATCGTCGTCGCTGTCGTCGCCATCCTGCTCGCCGGTATCGGCAGCTGGATCTGGGTCGAAGGCCAGATACCGTTCGCCTCCACTGGCCAGACGCTCTGGCGGCTCGTGCTCGTCGGCACCCTGCTCACCACCGTCTTCTGGGGAGTCTGGCTACTGGTCGCTGAAACCATGCTGCAGAAGGTGTTTGGACTCACCACGGATCGCTGGGCCATCGTCCGCACCGCTGGCTTTGCCGCCGCACCCGCCGCCCTCATGGGCCTCGTGCTGATTCAGCTAGATGCCATCGTCTTCGCCATCGCGCTGATCGCCATCGTCTCCTGGGTCGCCATCTCCGAACTCGCACTCCGGGCCGCCGTACCAGAAGCCCGTCCCACCCAGATCATGCGTGCCAACCTCGCCGGCTTCTTCGTCTTCGCCGTGCTCGTCTCCATCTCAGCCTTCAACTGGGGGTTCGCCGGCGGCCCCTTCCTCTTCGCCGGTGGCTGGGACAACTACATCGGGAGCTACGGCAGCTCGGACTTCAGCGCCCAACCGGCTGACAACTCCTCCAGCGCCGCCGATGAAGCCGTGAGCAACTTCATCGACACCCTCGAAGAGGTCGCCGATGCCCTCGCCGAGGTACAGACCGTCGATGATGCCGAGGAGATCGCCGCCGAAACTCCCGAGATCCTCGCCGACCTCACCAACGTCGGCATCATGCTCAGCACCTTCTCCCCCGAGGAGCTGGCGAGAGCCACCGAGCGCGGCGAGAAACGTTTCGAGCAAGTCTCCGATCGGCTCGATGCCGAGATCCAACGAATCCAGGCCATCGAAGGCGTAGCCCAGTCCAGCTTCGGCCTCTTCTTCGGACCAGCTTTCTCCGGCCTCGCGCTGCCATAGGCACCCCGCGCGTGGAGGCACAGCCATCCTCCAGCGCAGCGCTGGCCGAAGATCACGAACAGATAGTGCTCGGTTACGCCGGCTGCGGCGCTCGCTCGGCGATCAGCAGTCGGCCATCGTTGTCCACCTCGAACAACGTCCGATAGTCGTAGCCCGTCCGCAGCCAGTCCGCGTCTGCGTCCTGCCGATCAGCCACCAGGAGAACCCCGGCCACCGTCGCTCCGGCCGCCTCTACCGCCTCCAGCGCCACCCGGATCGAACCGCCGGTCGTCAGTGCATCCTCAACCACCAGCGCCCGTGAACCCGCCACCAACACCTCGGCGCCGTCCTCACCCTGCGCCTGGTACAGCGCGGACTGCGTGCCGTGTTCCTTCTTCTCGCTCCGCACATAGAACGTATCCACGTCCCGGCCCAGCTCCAGCGAGGACACCACCGCCATGTGCTCAACCAGCGGTAC
>JABIST010000215.1 GCA_018700215.1 Dehalococcoidia bacterium
CCGAGGAGCCCCCCATGCCTCCCTCCCCCACCCCCGTCATCCTCGATGTCGACACCGGCGTCGATGACGCACTCGCCCTCCTCCTCGCCGCCACCTCGCCACACCTCAACCTCATCGCCGTTACCTGCGTCCACGGCAACGTCACCCTCGATCAGGTCGTCCCCAACACCCTCAACGTCCTCCACCACGCCGGTCGCACCGACGTCCCCGTCGCCGCCGGCCTCGACCGTCCCCTCGTCGAACCACCCCGACACGCCCGAGGCGTGCACGGCGACAACGGCATCGGCGGCCTCGAACTTCCCACCGCCACCCGCACCCCCGAGGACACCCACGCCGTCGAGTACCTCCGACGCACCATCCTCGACGCCCAACAGCCCATCACCCTCGTCCCCCTCGCCCCGCTCACCAACATCGCCACCCTCCTCACCGAACACCCCGAGGTGAAGGCCAACATCGAGCGCATCGTCTTCATGGGCGGCGCCATCGGCACCGGCAACGCCTCCGCCTCCGCCGAATTCAACGTCCGCCAGGACCCCGAAGCCGCGGACATCGTCGTCCAGGCCGGCATCCCCACCACCATGTACGGCCTAGATGTCTTCCATCAGGTCGCCGTCACACGCCCCCAGGCCGAAGCTCTCGTCGCCACGAACCGGCCCGCCGCTGAACTCGCCGGCCGCCTCCTCCTCGCCCAGATGCAGAACTACGGCCGCGACTCAACCCTCATCGGCGATGCCGGCGCCCTCGCCAGCGTCATCGAGCCGAACGCCCTCACCACCAGCCCCCACCCCGTCCGCGTCGAACTCGATGGCGCCTGGACCCGAGGCCAAACCGTCGTCGACCAGCGCCCCCACGCCACCGCCGACCGCGAAGAGCCCTGGCAGCCGCCGATGAACACCACCATCCACGTCGCCACGCACGTGGACCACGCCCGCTACCAGCAGCTCTTCCTGGAGACTGTGACGAACTGAGACCGTGACTAGCTGAGACGAGGCCGGGTCGAGCCTACGCGTCGTCCTCGTCGTGCCAGAACGAACTCAGCGCATCCGCCACCGCGCGCTGCTGTTTCGCCGTCAGCCGCTCCCCGAACACCCGCTCAATGTCCTCGCGATGCTGCTTCAGCCCGGCCTCGTAGGCAGCGCTGCCTGTCGACGTCAGCACCACCAGCACCCCACGACGGTCCCCGGGAACACGTTCGCGCTCCACGTAACCCTCGCGCTCAACTCGGTCCACCAGCCGCGTCATTCCACTGCGCGTGAACAGCGATTGCTCCTGCAACTCCTGCATCCGCAGCCGCTGATCGGGAGCGTCGGACAGCCGCCCAAGCACATCCATGAACGTCAGCGACAGCCCGGAATGCTCCTCCAGTAACGGCCCCACGGCGTTCAGCACCCGAGCGTTCGCGAACAGCACACCTCGCCAGGCGTCCCACCACACCGCATCAGTCGTCGCTTCGTTCGTTGCCATTTCCAGAGACTAGCGCGCAATTACTGTTGAGACAATCATCGTAGTCACAGTAATTGCTGTTACGATAGTGGACAAAACAAATATCGACACGTAAATAATATCCCACAACAGCAGCACACCCGTTGGAAGGAGGCGCCGACGGATCCGACAAGCTCCGAACCCGAGCACTCACGAGAGCGCCCGGGGCATGCCAGGCCAGACGAAATCACCAACGAATTGAAAGGACCCACCCCATGACAACCGCATTCATCCAGCACAAGGTCACCGACTACGCCGACTGGAAGGCCGTCTACGACAGCGTCGGCCAGATGCAGAAGGACGATGGCGTCGTCGCTCAGGCCGTCTACCAGTCCGTCGAAGACCCCAACGACGTCACCGTCACCCACGAGTTCGCCTCCCTCGAGGCCGCCCAGGCCTTCCTCGGCAGCGACGACCTGAAGCAGGCGATGGAGCACGCCCACGTCGCCAGCAAGCCAACCGTCTGGTTCGGCAACAAGGTCTAACTCACACCCACACCCACCGCGACCGTGCGGCGCCCGATTGGGGCTGTCGCACGGTCGCAACGGTCACCGCCTGCCCATCCCTCACGGCACACGCCCGGTGCTACCCTCGGATCACCGCCTTCGAGGCATGAAACCTCGGATCTCGTGGGCAATGTGAGAGGACCTTGAATGGCTCGACGCGCCAGCTACTCCTATGAACGCTCGCAACGCGACCGCGCCAAGGTCGAAAAGCGCGAAGCGAAGAAGGCTGCCCGCGCCGCCCGCAAGGACGGAACCGACGGCGACCAGCCATTGGTGCCCGAAGCACCGCCGACCCGCGAGCCGAACACCGTCATCCCCCCCACCTCCTCGGACGCCGTTCCTGCTACCGAAGGTGGCGCCCCATCGGTTACGGCCGCCGAAGATGGCGCCCCACCGGCCCCGTAGCGCTCACCTCGGCCTGCGCCAACGAACAGCCGCCCCACGCTCGTTCATAACTGTCAGCTAATTCACTCCCTCCCTGAGTGCGGTTGTGCCTGGCATGAGCTACGCTTGATACACCGGATCGAGAGATCCGGTACCTCAGTTCCGCTTCTTGTTGTTTTTCAGAACACCACGTCGACGCTGAGCATCTAGCATGAGCCGCTTCGCGCGGCATTTGAAATTGCCGGCATCAGACCGGCGTGGAGTTTTTGTTTATGTCCCAGAGAATTTACGTGGGGAACTTCCCTTATTCAGCTACCGAGGAAGAGGTCGAGCAGCTCTTCGGTCAGCACGGCGAGGTGATTTCGGTCGCCCTCCCAACTGACCGCGAGACCGGTCGCCCGCGCGGCTTCGGCTTCGTCGAGATGTCGAACGAAGATGCAGCCAAGGCCATCCAGGCCCTGGACGGCGTCGACTTCGGCGGTCGCAACCTGGCCGTCAGCGAAGCGCGACCGCGTCCTGACCGCGGCGGCGGCGGCGGTGGTGGCGGCGGCTACGGCGGCGGCGGCGGTGGTGGCGGCGGCTACGGCGGCGGTCGCGACCGCTACTAAACCTCCCTCCGACTAGCGACAGTCCTTTCGACCTCACGGTCGACCCGGATTGATCGAAAGAGCCCGGCGAAAGCCGGGCTCTTTTCTTTGTCTCCCCCACCGGCCGCTCCACGCCGCCGCGCCGGTCGTCGCTCTCCCCTGCAACAGCGCCGTTCCTCCGCTACGGTCTCTCTAGCGTCGGCCTGCCAGCGACGCCCCCAACCGCTGGAAGGACCCCCACAATGGCCACACAAGTAGACGCAATCGTCATGGGCCTCGGCACCTGCGGTGAAGAACTCGGCCCCCGCCTCTCCCGCAGCGGCCTCAACACCGTCGGCATCGAACCCAACCTCATCGGTGGCGAATGCGCCTTCTGGGCCTGCATCCCATCCAAGATGATGGTCCGCGCCTCAAACCTCCTCGCCGAAGCCCGACGCGTCGAAGGCGTCGCCGGCACTGTCGAGGTCACCCCGGACTGGTCCGTCGTCGCCAACCGCATCCGCATGGAAGCCACCGGCGGCTGGGACGACTCCTACGGCGTCCAGCGCTTCGAAGCCGCTGGCGGGCGCCACATCCGAGGCTACGCAGAGATCACCGGCCCCGGCTCCGTCATCGTCAACGGCGAGGAGATCACCGCGAAGCACGGCCTCGTCATCGCCACCGGCTCCCACCCCGTCACCCCGCCCATCCCCGGCCTCGACACCGTCGACCACTGGACCACCCACGACGCCATCCAGGTCGAACAGCTCCCCGCCTCCCTCCTCGTCCTCGGCGGCGGCGCCGTCGGCTGCGAGCTCGGCCAGGTCTTCGCCCGCTTCGGCGTCGACGTCACCATCATCGAGGGCGCGGACCGCATCCTCGCCGGAGAAGACCCCGTCGCCTCCGAGGTCATCGAGTCCGTCTTCGCCTCCGAAGGCATCACCGTCCACAAGGGCTCCCACGTCACCCGCGTCGAAAGCCGAGCTGGTCAGACCGTGGCGATCCTCGACGATGGCGCAGAACTCACCGGCGACAAGCTCCTCGTCGCCACCGGCCGCGCCGTCAGCCTCGAAGGCCTCGGCCTCGAGACCCTCGGCGTCGACCCCTCCGCCCGCTTCCTCGATGTCGACGACCACCTCCGAGTCGCGGACCGCACCTTCGCCATCGGCGACCTCACCGGCAAAGGCATGCTCACCAACGTCGCCGTCTACCAGGCCGGCCTCGTCGTCGACCAGCTCCTCGGCAAGACACCCCCACCCGCCGACTACAGCACCCACCCCCGCATCACCTTCACCGACCCCGAAGTCGGCTCCGTCGGCCTCTCCGAAGCCGCCGCCCGCGAAGCCGGCCTCGATATCGATGTCGTCACCAAGTCCGTCGCCGGAACCTTCCGCGGCCTGCTCCACGGCTCAGCCGGCCAGGGCGTCATCAAGCTCGTCGTCAACCGCGCGGATGGCCTCCTCATCGGCGCCACCTCCGTCGGCCCCTCTGGCGGCGAAGTCCTCGGCATGCTCGCCACCGCGATCCACGGCAAGGTCCCCGTCCAGACCCTCGCCTACATGATCTACGGCTTCCCCGCCTTCTACGGCGGCGTCGGCGAAGCCATCGGCGCCTACGCCCGCGGCGTCGGCCCGGTCTTCGACCCGAACCACAACCCGCTGTTCAAGGATTAGCGAACTGCGCAGGACCGTCCCACAAGCGCGCCGTCCCGGGTTTCACCAACTTTGCTGAGGCCTGGGCTGAGACTCGAGTCTCGCGATCGCCTACCCGCCCGCGTCCTCTGCCACCGCCACCACCACCGGCGGTGCCGTCCACACCTGCCGCAGCATCGGCCAGATCGCTCCCGCGATCAGCAGCATCACAAGGCCCTCCGCCACCACGATCGTCAGCGCCGTCTGCTCGCCAACCGCGCCCACCAGCGGCCCCACCTGCAACGCCCCCAGCGGCCCCGC
>JABIST010000317.1 GCA_018700215.1 Dehalococcoidia bacterium
CTGTCCGCGGAGCAGCTCTCCTATGCACTGGACGACGTGCGCTACCTTCCGCGCATCTGGCGGGACCTTCGTGCAGACCTCGAGGGTCGCGACCGACTGGGGTGGGTGGACGACGAGTGCGGCCGGCTGGCGGCGGTGTGGGCGCAACGGCTGGCTCCGGAGGAGATGTACACGCGGATCCGCGGTTGGAACGGGCTCAAGCCTCGATCGCTCGGTGCGCTTCGCTCGGTGGCTGCGTGGCGTGAACGTGAGTCGCTGCGACACAATCGACCACCCTCATGGCTGATGAACGACCGCACGATGCTGGAGCTGTGCCGTCGACCTCCTCGGAATGAGGTCGGGATCAGCGAAGTGCGTGGGATGGGCAACGGTACGGCGCAGCGATACGGGCGAGAGCTGATTGGACTGATGCGCGAAGGTGCGGAAGACCCGCCGCCCGCGCCGCCGAAGGCGCCCCGTCTTCCGAAGGTGGGGCAGGCGTGGCCGGCGATCATCAGCGGGATTGTTCAGACGCGCTGTCGTGAGGTTGAGGTGGCACCTCGGTTCGTCGCGACGCGGAGTGATACTGACGACGTGATTGCGTGGTGGCTGGTGGGCGACCACGACTTGGAGCCGGAGATTCCGCTGCTGATGGGCTGGCGTCGGGAGCTGGCGGGGCAGGACGTGCTCGATTGGCTGGCGGGGCGGACGACGATTGCTGTCGACGACTCGGAGGCGGGCGTGCGGATTGCGGTGAACGGTAAATCCGCGGACTGAGCCGCTTCGTACACTTCTCGCTGTTCGGCGGGGAGTTGATTGATGTCCTTCACGATTCGGAAGACTGCTGAGCCGGGCGATGTCGCGGTGTTCCTCGATCTGTTCGATTCGAACGACGAGGACTCGATTCATCCGCGCGCGGTGATCGACGACGGCGAGTGGGATCTGTGGCTGGCGGAGTTCGAGGGCGAGCTAGCCGGCGGAGCGCTGCTGCGTGTGCAGCCGGATGAGACTGGAGTGCCGCGCGGATTCGAGGACAATCTGCTGATCGATGGGCGGTTCCGGCGGCAGGGGTTGGCTCGCGAGCTGATGGTGGCGGCGGAGTCGCACTATCAGGAGCGGGGCCTCGTGGGGATGCAGGCGGCTGGTAGCGCCGACGACGCGCGCGCGATCGCGATGTTCGAGTCACTGGGCTACCAGATCGTGAAGCGGTACACGCGGCCGGAGCGGGAGACTGCATACGGGACGCAGGCCTCTGAGGCCCGCGTTCGAATGTGGAAGGACTTCTAGTCCTCGATTACTTCTCTAGCTGCGGTCGAAGTGCGGGAGCACTGACTCCGCGAAGAGGCGGGCGGGGACTCGGGTGTCTGTGCCGAAGAATTCGATCTGGAACATGGTGCAGCCGAGGTCGATGTGTTTGCCGATCTGTTCGACGACGCGCTCTGGGGTGCCGGTGATGGCGAGGGGGCCGGTGGGGTCGCCCATGTGGCCGCCGAAGATGCGCTGGGCGAGTTCGATCATCGGGCCGGCTTCGTCCTCGTTGGGTGCGATGGCGACGAGGCACTGCTGGGAGATGGTGATCTCATCGCGGTCACGGCCGATGCGGTCCATGGCGGCGTGAAGTGCCTCGATGGATTCGGCGAGGCGGCCCTGGCCGCCGGCGGGGTTGTTCCAGATGTTGGCTTCCTGGGCGGCGAGCGGGAGGGTGACCTTTGGGCCGGTGCCGCCGATGAGGATGGGCGGCACACGAGTCGGCTTGGGCTCGGTGACGAGGTTGGTGGCGTTGACGAAGTCGCCCTGCATCGTGACTGGTTCGTCGGCGGTCCAGGTGGCTTTGAGGAGGGCGATGGTTTCGCGGAGCTGCTTGGTGCGCTGGGCGGGGGTGCCGAAGGGCATGCCGAAGTCGGTGTACTCGGTCTCCATCCAGCCGGAGCCGAGGCCTGCGATTACTCGGCCGCCTGAGATGTGGTCGACGGTGGCGATGGTCTTGCCGAGGTGCTGCGGGTTGCGCATGCCGGCGGGTGTGACGAGGGTGCCGAGTTCAACTCGATCGGTCTTGGCGGCGAGTGCGGCGATGAGTGACCAGGCCTCGAGCATGGGGATCTGGGGGGACTGAGGGCCGTAGAGGTGGTCGTTGACCCAGAGTGAGTCGAAGCCGAGCTGCTCGAATTCGACGGCGGCGGCTTCAGACTGCTCCCAGGTGCGCTTGATCTGCGGCACCATCACTCCGAAGTGTGGCTTTGTCATTGGTCTCCCCCTTGTTCAGTGTTCTTGGGGAAGACTAATCCATCTCTCGCAGAGCCGGTAGCCGCGTCCAGGAAACGATACCGAGGAGGATGAGGAGGACGCCGCAGCCGATGAGCCATTCGCCGGAGCCGAAGCGGCCGGCACCCCAGCCGGCGATGAGCGAGCCGAGGGGCATGAGGCCGGCGATGGAGAGCATGACGACGCTCATGACGCGACCCATCATGTGGTCCGGCGTGTTGGACTGAGCGAGCGTCTGGTTGAGGTTGATCTGGATACCGCCGCCGAGGCCCCAGATGAACATGAGGAACGCGGTCATGGGGTACCAGGGTGACCAGCCGAGGAGGATCAGGTTCGCGCCGCCCATGATCAGGGAGCCGAGCATCCATTTGCCCTTCTGGTTGAGGCCGCCGATGGATGCGAGGGCGATGGACATGCCGAGCATTCCGATGCTGGTGAAGGTGAAGAGCTGGGCTGACCAGAAGGCGTTCTGGCCGAGGTCGTCGCGGGCGATGACGGGCATGAGTACGAAGATGGGCCCGAGCATGAAGAAGCCGACGATGCCCATGAGGATGATGAGGTTTCGCAGTCCATCGTGGTGGTAGATGAAGGCGAGGCCTTCGCGGACCTGCTCCCAGAGTGCGGGGCGCGGGCCATCGATGGTGGGCATCGGGGGGATGCGGACGCCCATCATCGAGAGGATGCCGAGGAAGAAGGCGATGCCGAGCACGGCGAATGCGCCGCCGAGGTCCCAGAGCTGGATGGTCATGCCGCCGACGGCGACGCCGAGGATCATGCCGAGGTTCTGGCCCATGGTGCGGAGGACGATGCCGTTCATCAGTCGGTCGCGGGGAACAATGGTGGGGACGATGGCGGTGAGCGGCGGTTGGGTTGCGGCGGTGGCGATGCCCATGGCGATGGCGGTGGCGATTGCCAGAGGTACCGACATGACGTCGGTCCAGATGAGGACGGCGGCGCCGAGTGAGACGAGGCCGCCGAGGGCGTTGCTGACCATGAACATGCGTCGGCGATCGAGGCGGTCGGCGTAGGCGCCGGCGGGGAGGGTGATGAAGAAGGCGGGGATGCCGAGGGCGAATGCGGTGAGTCCGGCGAGGGCTTCGTTGTCCGAGAGTTCGAGGACAAGCCAGACGAAGGTGAAGCGCTGTGCGCCGAAGGCGATGAAGTAGAAGAAGGAGGCGGTCCAGTAGAAGCGGAAGGAGCGGATCCCGATGGTTTCGCCGAGTGGGGAGGCGCGGAAGCGGGCGAGGCGACCGAGTTGAGGCGGTTCGGCTGGTTGCGGTTCAGGGTCTTTTAATTCGACCACGTGCGCCTCGCCTCTTGATGCCGCCGTGTGGGTTGGTGGGAGGTTGCGACTATACAGGCCGCTGTTCGAGTGCCCGAGCGCCGAGGACGCGCATCTGGCCGGCGATGGCGGCGATGAGCGGGGTTTCGACGTTCAGCTCGGCGGCGCGTTGGCGGGGGGCTTCGAAGATGGCGTGGACTTCCATCTCGCGGCCTTCGACGAAGTCGATCATGGTGCTGGGCTTGTAGGCGGCCATGTCGTCAGTGCGGGTCATCATGCTTTCGACGACCTCGTCAGCATCGAGGCGGGCGGGGGTGCCGTGCTGGGCGAGATCGACGTTGGCGGCGGCGACAAGTTCGCGGATGAGGCCTTCGGCGGTGGCGCGGAGGTCTGGGTCGTTCATGACGATATCGGTGGTGATTCCGCCGCCGGTGACGGTGAGGCCGTTGAAGGGGACGTTCCAGCAGAGTTTCTGCCAGCGGGCGGCGAGGAGGGAGGGGGCGGTGAGCACCTCGACCTTTGCGCCGTCCCAGAGGGCGCGGGCGCGCTCGATCTCCTCTGGGTCGTCGCCGAGGTGGGCGAGGGTGATGGGGCCGTAGTCGATGTGGTGGATGCGCCCGGGGTCACCTCGGTTGATGCAGGTGAAGGCGAGGCCGCCGAAGACCGGAGTCTGCGGGAACCAAGCGGCGAACTGCTCCTCGATGCCGAGGCCGTTCATGAGGGCGAGGATGCGGGTGTCTTCACCGACGCAGGGGGCGAGCAGGTCGTGGGCCTGGTCGATCGCGGTGGCTTTGAGTGCGCAGATGATCCAGTCGACGGGGCCGATCTCGGCGCTGGTGTGGGCGATGGGGGGTGCCTCGAGAGTGACATTGCCATCGACGCTTTCGATGTGGAGGCCGTTGCCGGCGACGGCGTCGTAGTCGCGACGGAGGAGGAAGTGGACGTCGTGGCCGGCCTCGGCGAGGCGGGCGCCGTAGTA
>JABIST010000318.1 GCA_018700215.1 Dehalococcoidia bacterium
GATCGTCAACGCGACGCCAAGCGGTGGTGGACGGCTGATGATCTCCACGCGCGGCGAGCAGCGGTTCCGGATCGTCGAACGATTGCATGACGAGCCGTATCCGAGCGCGACTGTGGAGTACCCGGTCGACGAGCTGAGCGATGTGCCGGATTCACTGGTCGAGCGTGCACAAGAGGGTTACCGACAGCTCCGTCGGCTCCGCGCGATGGCCGAGGGCGGCTTCCAGCGAGAGATTCACCCGCCCTCGAACCCGGGCACGCTGGCTGATCGGATCGCCACCGCCGCGAATGGGGTGGTAGAGCCGCTGCGGCTGCAGCCGGTGCTCGAGGCGTTCGATGTCCACCGCCGCCTCGAGACTGCAGTGGAACTGCTCACGCCGATCGTCGAAGCCGCGCACGAGCAGGCACAGATCGCCGTGACGCGACGCTTTGGCGGTCCTGAGCGGCTGAACTAGCAGAGGCGGGCGACCGGCAACTGAGGCGGGATTCGCCTGCCCAATCCCGGCAATTCGACCGAAGATCAGAGATGAACGCGTGAGCCTGGTGGCTCGCGTGGCGTGGGCTTGCCCGCGCGACCGGACGGACAGGTGATGGTGGGAGCCGTACCCCAGCCAGCGATGAACGAGCGGGACTCACGTACCGGCTGGCTGCTGGTGCGCGACGACGGGGTGATTGAGGCGGCCAATCAGCCGGCAGTCGCCTTGTTGGGTGCTGGCTCAACCGAGGGCCTGGCTGGCCGCACCTGGGCCTCCCTGGTCTGGATCGGCGACGGTGCGTCGCTGGCCGCTGCCTACGAGGCGTTCGAACGCGGCGACGAGTGGCGCGGTGTGCTGCACTTCCAGTTCGACCAGGACTCGCACCCACTGGCGATCACCGTCACCTCACGTACGCCTGGACGAGGCGAACCGACGGTGATCGGTCTGGCCGCCATCGCCCCACCCGATGCCGTGACCAGCTCCGACACTGCTGCGACGCGAGACCTCGAGGTGCTGGTCGACTCAATCGAGGCGAGTGCGGAACTACAGGACGCGCCATCGATCTCGCGAGCGGTGCTGCAGGCAATTCGCGCGGCGATCCCGTTCGAGTGGGGCGTAGTGCTGCGCCTCAGCTCGGGAGATGTCGCGGGAGCCGAGGTGGTCGCGACCTACCCAACTGGGCTTGCAGGCGTCGACCGTGGTGCAACGTGGGCGCCGCTGGACCGCGACGAACAGACACTACGGGACACCGGTGAACCGTCGCTGTCAGGGCGACTCACCACCAGCGAAGACCAGCGATCACCACTGCGTCGCCTGCCAGCGTTCGGGATGCGTTCGCGGCTGCTGGTTCCACTCTTCGCACCTGCAGGCGCTGGCGTCAGTGGCTGCGTTGCGATTTACCGCACTCAGCCGGTGGCGTTCAGTGCGAACGACGGCCTGCGCCTGGAGCGATTCGTCCGGCGGCTGGGGCGTCACCTGGAGCCAGCGCAGGCAGATCCTGCTATCCCCGTCGACCGCCCACCCTCGGAGCCGAAGCCGCCGCTCCCCGTGCCCGTCATCTCCTCGTTCGAGCCGCCGACCGAGGTTGAACCAGAACCAGGTCCAGCGCCGCGAATAGCAGCCGATGAGAGCCGTGGGCTTGAGCACCTCGCGGATTTCGCGGCCGGGGTGGCGCATGAGCTGAACAACCCGCTGGCGGCGGTCCTGGGCTACGCACAGCTCCTTCCGCTGCTCAGCGAGGACGAGCGCGGTACAGCGCTGGAGGCGATCGAGCAGGAGACACTGCGTGCGAGCCAGGTGGCGCGCGACTTGCTGGCATTCGCTCGTCAGCAGCCGGCACAGCGGCGGGACGTGAGCGTGGATGTGGTGGTTCGTCGGGTGCTGGCCGTGGTGCGACAGGAACTGAGCGATGCCAACATCGAGCTGGTCACGAACCTCGGTGCGCTGCCGGTGATCGAGGCAGACGAACCACAGCTTGAACAGGCGCTGTTGAACGTGCTGCGGAACGCGCGCGACGCGATGGCGGAGGCCGGCGGCTCGCTGACAGTCACCACTACCTCGGAAGGTGCGAACGTGCGTATCGAGGTGGCCGACACTGGCCCCGGGGTACCGCCGGAGATCGCATCGCGGATCTTCGAGCCGTTCGTGTCGTCATACGTCGATGGGATGCACCAGGGGATGGGGCTGGCGATCGTCCACGGCATCGCGGGCGGGCACGGTGGTCGAGTCTGGCACGAAGCGGTCACGCCGCACGGGGCGCGATTCGTCCTCGAACTGCCGATCGCGGCGAACAGCTAGGATCGCTCGCCGAGCATCCACACGGCTTTCTGTCTCATCCCCGTAGACTCCGCACGACGAGCGGAGGTCAGATGTTCGATTTCGAAGACGACATGAGTGGGTCCGTGCTGCAAGTGATCGGAATCGCCTATCTGGTCATCACGCTTGCTGGGTTCAGCGCAGACAAGGGGCAACTCGATCTCGCAGTGATCGTCGACGTCGCGATCGCGCCGCTCGGGCTGCTTGTATTCGCCTTCATCATCGTGCCGTACATTCGACGCCGACCTCGCTAGCGATGTACGAAGGCGGTTAGCTCTCCATCTCGTAGCCGGCTGCGGCCCAGTCGTCATGACCACCTTCGACGTTGTAGAGATCGGTGTGGCCGAGTGAGGCAGCGAATTCGGCGGCGACGGCCGAACGTTGGCCAGACTTGCAGATGAACAGGATTGGCTTGTCGGTCGCCAGGTCAGCGGCGCGCGCCAGCGTTGCCATGTGCGAGATGTTGAGCGAGCCGGGCACATGCCCGTCGGCGTGC
>JABIST010000169.1 GCA_018700215.1 Dehalococcoidia bacterium
CGAGGGGTGCTGACGGCGCAGGTACACGCGCGTTCGGCGCTGCACTTTGGCAGGGCGTTGCGATTCTTCAGCGTGGAGCCGCGTGCGCTGTACGCGGTGGGGATGCTGGCGTTCTTTGACGTGATGATTAAATCGCTGGTGGTGACGGCGCCGATTTTTTTGAAGACGGAGCTGGAGCTGGGGCGGGCGCAGTTGCTGTTGCTGATCGGCAGCGGCGTTGCGGGAGCGCTGGTTGGCCTGGTGTGGGTGGCGCGACGTCGGACGTCTGAGCGGACGGTGGAGACGATGCGGTGGGCGCTGGCGATGCCGCTGCTGGCGCTGTTCGCGCTGGCGCCGGTGGGTGATGGGCTGGCGACGCTTTCGGTGTACGGAGTGTCGGTGGACTTCGGTGGTGTGGGGCCGGTGTTTTTGATCGGGACGCTGGCGGCGTTGCCGGCGGTGTTCGTGCTGGGGGTTTCGGCGAGCGTGGCGCCGGTGGTGGCGCGGAGTGTGCTGACCTCGACGGCGCCGATTGGGCAGCAGGGTCGAGTGTTTGCGGTGGAGGCGATTCTTTCGAATGTGTTGGTGATTCCGGGGCTGCTGGCGGCGAGCCTGGCGACGGATCTGATTTCTGCTCGGGCGACGGTGGTGGCGATTGGTGTGCTGGGGACGCTGGTGTTCATCGCGCTGGAGTTCGCGGCGACGAAGCGCTGGGCTCCACTGCAGCGTGGTGAAGGATCACCGACTGGCGAGCTGGCGTTAGCGCCGGTGCCCGTCGAGGGGGCTTCGACCCTGTCTTGACGCTTCGCGGGAGTCTTCGACCCCTGTCTTGACGCTTCGCGGTTGTGTGAGTTGCACCTGTACTGGTGTCGGGGCTGCTGTTTCTCGGTCGTGGGGTCGGGGGCCGTGCTGGTCGTGGCGGCGGGTTCGCTCTCGGTGGTTGGTGTGACGGGCGGGGTTGCCTTCGGCGTTGACGCTGCCGCTTTGGAATGATCCCGCCCACCCGCCCAGTTACTTGCGGGGCTGCGCCCCGCTCCCCGCCTCGGGACAGGACGGAACGGATCGCCGGAGTGGCTGACGGGGTAATGGTGAGGCGTCGGGAGGCGTGAGCAGCTACTCGGAAGACGGCTTGTCGGGGTGTTGGGCGCGGATGGCGCGGATGACTTCGAGGTTGTCGGTGATGAGGCCGGTGACGCCGGCGGCGGTGAGCTGGTGGGCGAGGGGGAGGGTGTTGACGGTCCACGTGAGGACGAGGTTGGTGTGGTGGCGGAGGGCTTCGATTTCGCCGGGGGCGATGAGTTTGTGGTTGAGGCCACCGCCAGCGCCGGGCCAATCAGCGAATTGGTCCTGGAGGAGGTGGAGGGCCCGGGTGGAGCCGGCGGAGCGGACGACGCGGGCGTTGGGATCATCGAGGAAGTGTTCGAGAGCGTCCCAGTTCTGGGAGGAGACCATGTAGGGGCGCCCGGTGAAGTGCTGGGTGAGGAGTGCACGGATCGCGGTGGGGAGGCGAGGGTCGGTGCCTTTGAGGTCGAGCATGGGTTCGATGTGTTGGGGGAAGCGGCTGAGGACCTGGGGAAGGGTGAGTGGGCGGTTGCGGCCGAGGGCGAGGGACCAGCGGTCCCAGCGGAGGGGGATGGGGCCGAGGGTCTTATCGTGGCCGACCTCGAGCTGACCTCGGTGGAACCAGACGTCGATCTCGATGGCGTCGGCAGCGGCGTCGGTGGCTTCGTCGATCAGGTGGAGTTTGTTGCCGTAGCGGTGGGCGATGAGCAGGGGGCGTTGGGCTGACGTCACGCGCTAGTACCTCGGGAGCAGGATAGCGGGCGACCGGGTCTGTGAGGCGGCGGTGGAGCTGACATCGACGTGTCGTTAATACGAAACAGCCGTGCCTCTCTACTAGCGCTGGCGCGCGAGGGGACGTGGCTGTTGTTCGTCGGTCATCGAAGGTGCGTCAGGCGGCGAGTGCGGTCTTGGCCTGGTCTGCGATTTCGGTGAAGGCTTCGGGGTTACGGACGGCGAGGTCCGCGAGCATTTTGCGGTTGACCTCGATGCCGGCTTTGTTGAGGCCGTCGATGAGCTGTCCGTACTTGAGGCCGTTGAGGCGGGCGGCGGCGTTGATGCGGACGATCCAGAGCCGACGGAAATCGCCTTTGCGGTCGCGGCGGTGGATGGTGGCGTAGCGAAGCGCGTGAATCATGGATTCATGCGCGACCTTGATGTTGGTACGTCGCTTACCTCGGTGGCCCTTGGTGAGCGCGAAGATTTTCTTGTGGCGGTGACGGGTCTGTACGCGGTTACGAGTGCGGGGCATGGGATGGTCCTGAGTGGTATTGGCGACCGTGGTGGTTGCCGGTGCGTTGGATTAGGTGGTTGCTATGCGTACGGGAGGTTCTTGCGGATTGCTTTGGTGACCGTGCTGTGCGCGGGCATGTCTCCGCGGAGCTGGTTGAGGGTGCGGCTGTGCTTGCGCATGCGCTTGGGCACGGCCTTCCGGAGCATGATCTTGCCGGTGCCGGTGATCTTGACCCGCTTCTGCGTGCCCTTGTGGGTCTTCATTTTCGGCACGGGATTACCTTACTTTCGGTGGCAGCGTTCACGCGCTGCCGGTGCTTTCGGCGGCAGCCTCTGTGGGCTGCTCGGTTTCTGGCTGTTCGGCGGCCGGCTCGGCCGGTGCCACTGCTGGCTCTGCCGTTAGGACGGCTGGTGCTGCCTGCTCTGGGGCGGGCTCTGTCTTGTTTGCGGTCGGCTCCGCCTTTGGAGGGGCGGGGCGTGTCTTCTTTGATGGATCGAGGGTCATGCTCATGAAGCGACCTTCGAGTCCGGGCCTTCGTTCCACGGAGGCGACATCTTCGAGTTCCGAGGCGAACCCATCAAGGAGTTCGCGTGCCACCTCTGGGTGGGTGATCTCCCGCGCTCTGAACATGACGGAGACTTTCACTTTGTCTCCGGCACCGAGCAGCTTACGGGCGCTGCGGATCTTGAAGTCACGATCGTGTTTGCCGATCTTTACCCGCATCCGCACTTCACGCAACTCGACTTGTTTTGAGCCGCGGCGTGCTTCGCGGTCCCGCTTCGACTGCTCGTATTTGAACTTGCCGTAGTCCATGACACGGACGACGGGAGGCTCGGCATTGGGAGCAATTTCGACGAGATCGAGATTGGCGTCTTCAGCGATCTTCTGTGCCTCCTCGATGGAGACGACACCAAGCTGTTCACCATCGCGAACGAGCCTGACCGTGGGAACACGGATCTGGTCGTTCAGGCGCATTTCTCTAGCGATGGATGGACCCTTCCGCTGTGCGTTCAATCAATCCGCGAACTGAACCGTATCATTCAATCGCGACCAAAATCTTAGCATTCGCCGGTTCGTGCTCACAATCAGTGTTGTGGGTGTGTCTTGGTCTGGCATCAGGGTTTGCCGTGATGCGACGGTGAGCGGACATTTTTGCGGTGGGTCCGCGGTTATTCCGCCGGTTCGTATTCGAGCAGCACGGCACCTTTTTCGACACGGGCGCCGGCTTCGAAGTGGATGGCGGTGACGGTGCCGCTGTGTGTGGTTTGCACTTCGTTCTGCATTTTCATGGCTTCGACGACGAGGATGGCCTGGCCTTCTTCGATGGTGTCGCCGATGGCGACACGTACTTCGACGAGGACGCCGGCGAGGGGGGCGGTGATGCTGCCGAGCGGGTCCGTGGCGCCGCCGAGGGCGCTGCGGCCACGTTTGGATCCGCCGGCGGCGGCGATGTGGAAGGTGCGATCACCGACGGTGACTCGGAAGTCTCGCCCATCGCGTGCGACGTAGGCGCGGGGGGGGTGGCCATCGATGACGAGCGAGACGAGGCCGGGGACGCCGGAGAAGGAGGCGTCCGCGAGGATCGGCTGGTTGTCATCGATGGTGACGCTGGTGAGGCTGTCGTGTTCGTCGACGACGACGTTGCGTGTTTCACCGTTCAGCTCGAAGCGATGCCGTGGCGCCATCCGCCGCCTCCTGACTGAACCTTGAGTCCGATGGAGTGTTCTCTGGTGGCGCGCATCCATTTGGTGGAGCTGCTGCCGTTGCTGTTGGTGGGGGTGGCGTTGCCGACGAGGCTGGCGGCGATGGCGGCGGCGATGAGGGCGGTCTGTTCGCGTGAGTCGTCTTCGGGTGGGGCTGGCATGGTGAAGGATTCTTCGAGCCAGCCGGTGTGGAAGGCGCCGGAGCGGAAGTCCGGGTGCTGGAGGAGCTGGAGGTGGAAGGGGACGTTGGTATGGATGCCGACGATGAGGAGGTCATCGAGTGCGCGCCGGAGGCGCTCGACGGCGAGTTCGCGGGTTTCGGCCCAGACGATGAGCTTGCCGAGGAGTGAGTCGTAGAAGGGCGGGATGTCGAGGCCATCGAAGAGCATGGTGTCGAAGCGGGTGCCGGGGCCCATGGGTGATTCGACGTGCTCAACGAGTCCGAGGGAGGGGGCAAAGTTTTCGTAGGCGTTTTCGCCGTTGATGCGGGCTTCGATGGACCAGCCGCGCGGTTCGAGGGGGCCGTCCTGGAGCGGGAGCGCTTCATCATCGGCGACGGCGAGCTGGAGGGCGACGAGGTCCACGCCGTAGACGAGTTCGGTGACGGGGTGTTCGACCTGGAGTCTGGCGTTCATTTCGAGGAAGTAGAACTCGCCGCTGTCTTCCATGAGGAATTCGACGGTGCCGGCGTTGCGGTAGCCACAGCTCAGGGCGGCAGCTACGGCGGCGTCGCAGAGGCGCTGTCGTAGTTCGGGGGTGACGGCGATGGAGGGGGCTTCTTCGAGGACTTTCTGGTGGCGGCGTTGGATGGAGCATTCGCGCTCGCCGAAGGCGCGGACGTTGCCGTGCGCATCGGCCATGATCTGGACTTCGATGTGGCGGGCGGGGTTGACGTACTTTTCGAGGAAGATGGTGGCGTTGCCGAAGGAGGACTGGGCCTCTGAGCCGGCCTGGCGCATGCCTTCTTCGAGGCCTTCGGCGGTTTCGACGAGGCGGATGCCGCGGCCACCACCGCCGGCGGAGGCTTTGACCATGAGGGGGAAGCCGATGCGGTCCGCTTCACGTCGGGCGGTTTCGAGATCGTTGAAATCGATGTCGTTGGCGCCGGGGACGACGGGGACGCCGGCTGCTTCCATGAGCTTGCGGGCGGAGACCTTGTCGCCCATGGCTTGCATGGCGGAGCCGGGTGGGCCGATGAAGGTGATGCCAGCAGCGTCGCAGGCATCGGCGAAGTCGGCGTTTTCGGAGAGGAAGCCGTAGCCGGGGTGGATGGCTTCGGCGCCGGTTTGTTTGGCTGCCTCGATGATCTTGTCGATGACGAGGTAGGACTCGAGGGCGGGGCCGGGGCCGATGCAGACGGCGGAATCGGCGTTGCGGACGTGGAGCGCATCGCGATCGGCTTCGGAGTAGACGGCGACGGTTTCGACGCCGAGTTCGCGGCAGGTGCGCTGGACTCGGAGAGCGATTTCGCCGCGGTTGGCGATGAGGACACGCTTGAACATCAAGTGACCTTCGTCTGTGCCGCTTCGCTGGGAGAGCAGGCCGAGCGCAAGACTGTCATGCCCCCCCGACATCGGCAAGGGCCCCTTCGGGGCGTGGTGGGCGCTTCGCGGGTGTTTGTGATGTGGGGGTGGTGACCTTGGGAGTTTCGAGGAGTGGGTGGGGGATTGCAGAGGGGGAGCGATGTGTGTCGCTCCCCCTCGTGTGGTGCATTGCCCTCGGTCGCTACGCCGTCATCTAGACGGGGGGTTGGTAGGTGCGGCTGTCGCGTTCGTCGACCATGCGGTCGGTGAGTTGGAACAGCGGCATGGCGCCGAGGTCGTCGCCGCTGCGGTCGCGGACGGAGACTTGTTCGGCTTCGACTTCGCGATCCCCAATGACGAGCATGTAGGGGGTCTTTTGGAGCTGGGCGCGACGGATCATGTTGCCCATGCGCTCGCCGGAGGTGTCGACATCGACTCGGAAGCCCTGCGTGCGCAGCTCGCGCTGGACGTGGTGGGCGAAGTCGACGTGGCGGTCGGCGATGGGGATGACCATGGCCTGGACCGGAGAGAGCCAGAGCGGGAGTGCGCCACCGTAGTGTTCGATGAGGACGCCGAAGAACCGCTCAAGCGAGCCGAGCAGTGCGCGGTGGACCATGTAGGGGCGATGCTCCGCACCGTCTTCGCCGATGTACGACATGTCGAAGCGCTCGGGCAGGTTGAAGTCGAACTGGACAGTGGAGCACTGCCACTTGCGACCCAGCGTGTCCGTGAGGTCGATGTCGATCTTGGGTCCGTAGAAGGCACCGTCGCCTGCATCGACCTCGTAGGCGAGGTCGGCGCGTTCGAGGGCGCGGCGCAGGGAGTCCTCAGCCATCTCCCACTGCTCCGGATCGCCGACGGACTTCTCCGGGCGGGTGGAGAGCCGCGCCTCGAATTCGGTGAAGCCGAAGAGGCGGAGGATGTGGAGGACGAATTCCACGACGGAGACGATCTCGTCTTCGACCTGATCCGGCGTGCAGATGATGTGGGAGTCGTCCTGGGTGAAGCCGCGGACGCGCATCAGCCCGTGGAGGACGCCTGAGCGCTCGTATCGATAAACCGTGCCGAGTTCGGCGAGCCGCATGGGGAGCTCTCGGTAGGAGCGGCGCGTGTTGTTGTAGATCTGCACGTGGAACGGGCAGTTCATGGGCTTCATGTAGTAGTCGTTGCCATCGACGTCCATGGGCGAGTACATGCCGTCCGCATAGAAATCGAGATGGCCACTGGTCTCCCAGAGTTCGCCCCGGCCGATGTGAGGGGTGAAGACGATCTCGTAGCCGGCCTCGATGTGCTCTTTGCGCCAGGCGTCCTCGATCTCCATGCGAATACGGCCACCCTTGGGGTGCCAGTAGATGAGGCCGGGGCCGTACTCCTCGTGCGTGGAGTAGAGGTCCAGCTCTCGACCGAGGCGACGGTGGTCGCGGCGTTCGGCTTCCTCGCGGGCTTCGATGTAGGCATCGAGTTCTTCGCGGGTGGGGAAGAGGAGGCCGTAGACGCGCTGGAGCATGGGGCGGTTCTCATCACCTCGCCAGTAGGCGCCGGCGGAGTGGGTGAGTTTGAAGGCGCCGAGCTGTCCGGTGCGTTCGGTGTGGCCGCCGCGACAGAGGTCTTCGAATTTGGCGTGGGTGAAGTGGCCGACGGTGTCGTCGTCGATTTCGTCGATCATTTCGAGCTTGTAGGGCTGGTTGGCGAAGATTTCGCGGGCCTGGGCCTTGGGGATCCATTCGCCCTGGATGGGGACGTTGCGCTTGGCGGTCTTGCGCATGCGCTTGTCGAGGACGGTGAGGTCTTCGGGGGTCAGGGGACGGGGGAGGTCGAAGTCGTAGTAGAAGCCGTTGTCGATCGGTGGGCCGATGGCGTACTTGGCTTCGGGGAACATTTCGAGGACGGCTTCAGCGAGGACGTGTGCGGCGGAGTGGCGCATGCGTCGGAGCTGTTCGTCAGGGTCGAGTTCGGCGAAGGGTGTGTCGTCGTGCTGTGCGGCGGCGTCGGCTGGCTGGTCGAGTGTCATGGTTGGACCTCCCTTGGTCACTCTGATCCCGACCGGCTGACCTGGCCCGGCGGGACACAAAAAACGCGCTGCTCGTCCAACGGGACGAGAGGCGCGGCTCTCGTGGTTCCACCCGAGTTCCCCCGAGGCCGTGCGCGAGGCGCCAGGCGTTGAGGCTCGTTGACCCGTAACGAGGGTGATTCGCCGCGGGTTCGCCCGCGGGCTCAGGGGTGGTATCGCTTGCGACCGGCTGTGGGGCTTCCAGCCAAAGGCCCCGCTTCTCTGGTGCCGATCGAGCGCAAGGCGACGTGTCCCCGTCAACGCTCCTGTTCTTCGCTGAGCCGAAACGCAGCGAAGCAGTCTGTGGATCATGATACGCGCTTGGTGGGGGATGTGGTCGAGCGGGGGAGTGGGTGGGGATCGAGAGGGTCGATCTCGCGCGGGTCTCGGAGGCGCGGGGCTCCTCGGCAATGGTGGGGGAGAGGAGGCGCGGGGCACCTCGGTACTGGTCGGGGAGCGGAGGCGCGGGGCGCCTCGGGTGTTCGCGTTTGAGAGGGGGTTTGTGGTGGGCGGTACTGGACTCGAACCAGTGACCTCAGCGATGTCAACGCTGCGCTCTAGCCAGCTGAGCTAACCGCCCGCGACGAGAGGAAGGCTACGGCTCAGAGCGGGGGAGCGTCAAAGCCTGTGGAGGTGGGGGGGCACTGTAATAAATCGCGTAGTGGCGGGGGAGTGATTTCGTTGACACTCTGAGAACGCTCACGGTAACGTCCGCGCGGGCCTCTAGCTCAATGGTAGAGCAGTTGACTCTTAATCAACCGGTTCGGGGTTCGAGCCCCCGGGGGCCCACCAGTACGACCGATCGGGTAGCGAGTTGCAATCCGATTGATCTTCTCGTGTAAGGTGGGCGCCGCTGGCGTCCAGCACACGGAAGTGGTGGCGCTGGGGAAGTGTCGGAACTGGCAGACGAGCGTGATTTAGGTTCACGTGCCGCAAGGCGTAGGAGTTCGAATCTCCTCTTCCCCACCAATCACTGGTGGGGAGTGGTAGGCGCGCTACGTGGCAAGATGCCAAAGCTAGTTGGGGAGGCTTCATGGCGAGGCTGCTGGAAGTCAAGAACCTGAAGACCCACTTCTTTACGGAAGAGGGCGTGGTTCGGGCGGTTGACGGAGTGACGTGGCACCTCGATGAGGGTGAGACGCTGGCTCTGGTTGGAGAATCGGGTTGCGGTAAGTCCGTGACGGCGATGTCGATCCTGAGATTGATTCCGAACCCTCCGGGGCGGATCGTTGATGGTGAGATCTTCTTCGAGGGACAGGACCTGTTGAAGGTCAGCGATGCGGAGATGCGGAGCATCCGCGGAAACCGAATCGCGATGGTGTTCCAGGAGCCGATGACGTCGCTGAATCCAGTGCTGACGATTGGTCAGCAGATTCGCGAGTCGATTGTCCTGCACCTGGGACTTGGCGAAGAGGAGTCGACGGCTCGAGCGGTTGAACTGCTGGAGTTGGTGGGCATCCCGGAAGCCGAACAGCGAATCAAGGATTATCCGCACCAGTTCTCGGGCGGGATGCGTCAGCGCGTGATGATCGCGATGGCGCTGTCCTGTAACCCGAAGCTGTTGATTGCGGACGAGCCGACGACGGCGCTGGATGTGACGATTCAGGCACAGATCCTGGAGATCATGGCGAACCTCTCGCAAGAGTTTGGTTCGGCAGTGCTGGTGATTACACACAACCTTGGCGTAGTGGCGCGCTACGCGGACCGCGTGAACGTGATGTACGCGGGGAACATTGTTGAGAGCGGTTCGGCCGTTGACGTGTTCAAGCACGCGGTGCACCCGTACACGGTTGGTCTGCTGGAGTCCGTGCCGCGTCTGGACGCGACGGAGCACAAGCGACTGGCGACGATTGAGGGTCAGCCACCATTGCTGGTGGATCCGATTCCGGGTTGCCCGTTCGAGCCGCGTTGCGCGTGGGCGATTGACCAGTGCCAGACCGAGCGCCCGCCGCTGGAAGAGAAAGAGCCCGGGCACACTGCTGCGTGCTTCCGGAACCCGCGGACTGACGAGCGAACGCGTATCGAGGTGGATCTGCACACTCGCCTCGCCACAGCCGGCGCGGAAGGATAGCCCCCGATGACTACTGACATTGATATTGCGCCTGAAGCCCAGGTGGAGATGACTTCGAGCGAGCGATTGCTTGAGGTTGATGGACTGAAGATGTATTTCCCGGTGACGTCCGGGCTGTTCATCCAGCGCAAGGTTGCAGACGTGCGGGCGGTTGATGGCCTGAGCTTCCACGTGGACAAGCAGGAGACGCTTGGCCTGGTGGGTGAGTCTGGCTGTGGGAAGTCCACGACTGGCCGCGCGATTCTCCAGCTGTACCGGCCCACTGCGGGCAGCGTGAAGTTCGACGGAACTGAGCTGACTGCGCTGAAGGGGACGGAGCTACGCCGGATGCGGCGGAAGATGCAGATGATCTTCCAGGACCCGTTCTCCAGCCTGAACCCGCGCATGAGCGTGTCGCAGATCATTGGCGAGCCGATGGCGATTCACGGTCTGTACAAGGGCCAGGAGCGCCGCGATCGCATTGAGTACATCATGAACGCGGTGGGTCTGAACCCACTGTTCGCGAAGCGCTACCCGCACGAGTTCTCGGGCGGTCAGCGTCAGCGCATTGGTATTGCCCGGGCGTTGGCGGTGGAGCCGGACTTTATTGTTGCCGACGAGCCGGTTTCGGCGCTGGACGTTTCGATTCAGGCGCAGATCATCAACTTGATGGAGGATCTGCAGTCCGAATTCGACCTGACTTACCTGTTCATTGCTCACGACCTGGCGGTTGTGCGGCACATCTCTGACCGCGTGGCGGTGATGTACCTGGGCAAGATGATGGAGCTGTCGGAGTCGAACGAGCTGTACGTCACGCCGTTGCACCCGTACACGCAGGCGCTGTTGTCCGCGGTTCCAATTACGGACCCGGAGCTTGAGCGGACTCGTGAACGAATCGTGCTTGAGGGCGATGTGCCTTCGCCGTTGCGGCCGCCTCCGGGTTGCGTGTTCCACACGCGTTGCCCGATTGCGGAGGACGTCTGCCGCAACGAGCTGCCGGAGTGGCGTGAGGTGGTCCCAGAGCACTGGGTGGCCTGTCACCTGGTACAGGCACCAGAGAACGTTGTCTAAGGCCCGTTCCGGGCTTGAATGACGCTTCGCGCCTGGTGGGCGTGGGGTTGCTGCAGAGATCGAAGCGGCTGTGCCGCAATCCGGGGGCCCGAGAGGGTCCCCGGTTTATTGTGTCCCGCGCTGGACTTGTGGGCCCAACGAACCGCATATGGACAGCGGCTTTGCGGAGGGCAGCCCGTGTAGTCGCGTGGGACGCTAGGATCGTGGTGTGGACCCTTCGCACATTCGCAACTTCTCGATCATCGCGCACATCGACCA
>JABIST010000131.1 GCA_018700215.1 Dehalococcoidia bacterium
CTTCGCGATGGCACTCCCCCCGCTGGTGGAGCCGGTCGGCCTCCTCGCCCCCGCTGAGGATCGTCCCGCCCCTCGGCTCAGACGCAGACGCCCGGCCCCCACCGGGCGTTTGTCGTACAGTCAGGCCGCCCGAGACACATCACACCCCCGAGGAGTACCGCTATGCCCGCCGACCCCAATCGTGAGAGCTGGAAGCCCGGCATGTCCTTTGAGTACGCCGTCGAGGAAATCGATTACATCAAGGGTCTCGCGCAGGAAATGGGCGGCCCCGAGCGCATCAAGCGACAACACGATGGCGGCCGCTACACCATCCGCGAGCGCATCGAAAAGATGGTCGATTCCGACAGTTTCATCGAGGCTGGCCCGCTCGTCGGTGCCGCCGAGTATGACGAGGATGGCAACCTCACCAGCTTCACGCCCGGTGGTTTCGTGATGGGGCTCGCCGAGATCAACGGTCGCCCCGTTTCCATCGGTGGCGACGACTTCACCATTTCCGGCGGCAGTCCGCACAACGTCCGCAAGGGCGCATCGCAATTCACCCAGCCACTCTCGCTCCAATACGGCATCCCCTACGTCCAACTGATCGAGGGTGTCGGCCACAGTTCGAAGTCCGACGAATCGCAGGGCCACATGGGCCTGCCCAGCGGCGAGCAGTGGCACCGCTCCGCCCGCCTGCTCGCACGGGTTCCGGTCGCCGCTGGCATCATGGGCTCGGTCGCCGGCGCGCCCGCCGCGTACGCGCTCATGTCCCACTTCACAGTGATGATCAAAGGTCAGTCCCAGATCTTCCCTTCCGGCCCGCCCGTGGTGAAGCGCGCCATCGGTGAAGACCTCACCAAGGACGAACTCGGCGGCGCCAAGATGCACGTCCACGACAGCGGCCAGGTCGACAATGAGGCCGAAGACGAAGAAGACGCCTTCGAGCAGATCAAGGCGTTCCTCTCCTATCTTCCGAACACCACGAACGAGGTTCCGCCTCGCGTCGAAACTGGCGACGATCCCAACCGCCGCGTCGAAGAGCTACTCACGATCATGCCGATCGACCGCCGCCGCGCCTACGATCCGCGAAAGCTGATCAGCCTCGTCGTCGACAACGGCGAGTTCTTCGAGATGCGTCGCCACTGGGGCGGCTCCCTCATCACCGCCTTCGCCCGCCTCGATGGCTACAGCGTCGGCATCCTCGGCAACGACCCGATGGCGATCGCTGGCGCCATGGATGGCGACGCCGCCGATAAGTACGCCCACTTCGTCGACCTTTGCGACACCTTCAACATGCCCGTCGTCATCTTCCTGGACATGCCCGGCTTCATGCTCGGCTCATGGGCAGAGAAGAAGGCCACCATGCGCCGCGGCGTCCGCGCCCTCATCGCCAGCGCCGAAGCCCAGATACCGAAGGTCGAATTCAACGTCCGTAAGTCCTACGGCGTCGCCGCCGATGCCCCCAACAGCCTCGGCCACCCGGACGGCCTCAACCTCCGCTTCGGCTGGCCAGCTGGCGAGTGGGGCGGCATCCCGATCGAGGGTGGCGTCGCCGCCGCCTACAAGCGCGAGATCGAAGCCGCACCCGATCCTGAGGCGCATCGCACGATGATTGAGGAGCGCCTGCTCAAGATGCGTTCGCCGATGAAGGCTGCCCAGCACTTCGACGTGATCGACCTGATCGACCCACGCGACACCCGTCGACTTGCCTGCACCTTCGTCCGCCTGGCGCAGCCGATGCTCAAGGAGCTGGCCCAGCGACCGAAACGCGCAGTCCGGCCGTGATCCGTCAGCAGCCGTTCATCTACCGCTAACAGAAGATCACTAGCCTGAATTCGGGCCAGCACCCGCACGGGCTGGACCTCCCTCTGAGGCGCCCGTCGCACCCCAACGCGGCGGGCGTCGTCTCTGTCAGGGCTCTGGAACGCTAGGACGCGCTTGAGAAGCTCAACCGCGTCCCCACGCTCGGATGCACGTACGCGTTCGGCAATCGTGCCGCCAACGCCTGCTGCGCCTGCCAGCCGGAGCAATGTCCGGGCACCAGCAGCTCGGGCCCAAGTTCCGCCAGCGCCTCCACCGTCGCGCCGATGATCGGCTCGAACAGCCCACCGGTCAGATGGAACCCGCCGATGATCGCGTGGACCTGGTCAACCCCGGTCAGCTTTCGTGCATATCGAGCGATGTTGACCACCCCCGCGTGACCGCAGCCCGTGAGGATCACCAACCCCTTCCCACGAACGTGCACCACCAGCGCCTGCTCATCCAGGATCAGCGGGTCTGGAGCCCACTCCCCCTCCCGCAGCGCCTCGTGAATCGGGAACCCCTGCTCGAACGCCGTCGTCCGCTCCACCTCCCCGGTGATCAGTACCGATCGATCGACGAGGAAGCTCGGCTGCCGCGTCTCCACGATCTCGAACCCAGCGCCCTCCAGCGCTGATCGGCTCGTTGCCGGTAGCTCCCAGGCACTCCCTCCAGGAGGTGTGATCCGTCGCTGCAGCCAGAAATCTGGGTGCAACAGCACCGGCAGGTTCCGTCGCCCCACCGCGCGAATGAACCCATCCAGGCCGCCCGCGTGATCAAGGTGACCGTGGCTCATCACCACCGCACTCACGTCTTTCGGATCGACATCCAACCGACCCATGTTCTCCGTCATTCCGTTCGGACTGACTCCCGTGTCGAACAGGATCTGCCGCTCTCTGCCTCCCTTGGACACGTTCACCAGCGCCGAAAACCCGTGCTCCGCCACCAGCACGTCCGGCCCCGGCCGATCGAACGTCGACACTGGAATCGTGGGCAGCGAGGGCAGCGAGGGGCGATCTACGGCACCGCTGCTCGGCAGCAGCAGATCGCTCTGGTTCTCCATGAGCACCGTGATCGAAAGCTCGTCGACCGGCTTCAGCGGAACAACTTCGTCTACCCGGATCGCGGCCTCCGGCACCAGCGGCGCCGGTCCACCCTCGTTCTCACACATCTATTCGTCCCCTCCGGGGTAGGCCGTCTCGTGCCACCCACTGCCGACGCTGCAACCGTTGCCGTCTTTGACTAGCGTGTGCTCATCGCCACGCGCGCCGGCGTCACCTCAACCGGCAGCTCCCGCATCCCCCGCAACACGATGTGATCCTTGAACCGCGGCTCACCCGCCAGCTCCAGCGATTCGTACCGCTCCAGCAGCTTGCCGAACGCGACCTGAGCCTCAATCCGCGCCAGCGGTGCCCCCAGGCAGTGGTGAATCCCCCGCCCGAACGACATGTGCCGCTTGCTCCCGCGCGAAATATCGAGGCGGTTCGGCTCCGGGAACTCCTCCGGGTCGCGGTTCGCGGCCCCCAGCAGCAGGAACACCTGCTGCCCCTGCTTGATCACATTCCCACCCCACTCGATGTCTTCGAGGGCGGTTCGGCCGTCCGTCTGCACCGGACTGTCGTACCGCAGCAGCTCCTCAATCGCCGACTCCATCAACTCCGGCTCCCGCCGCAGCCGCGCCAGTTCCTCCGGGTGCCGCAGCAACGCCAGCAGCCCATTGCCGATCAGATTCGTCGTCGTCTCATTCCCCGCGATCAAAATCAGCCGCAACGTCACCTGCAGCTCCTCGTGCGTCAGTTGGTCGCCCGCCTCCTCCGCTGCGATCAGCTGACTCACCAGGTCGTCCCGAGGCTCCGCCCGCCGCTGCTCGATGATCCCTTCGAAGTACGCGGCCAGCTCCTTGTTCGATTGCTGTGCCAGCTTCAGTTCATCTGGCGTGATTGTGGGCTCCAGCGTCCGTGACACATGATCGGACCACAGCTTGAATTGCGGCAGATCATTCGTCGGAATCCCCAGCATCTCCGCGATCACCATTGTTGGCAGCGGCACCGCCAGCGCCTCCAGCATGTCCACTCGCCCTGTCGAGGCGGCCTCATCGAGCAGCTGAGCCACAATCGCCTCAATCCGAGGTCGCCACGCCTCCAGTGCTTTCGGCGTGAAGGCCAGGCTCACCAGCGACCGCAGCCGCGTGTGGTCCGGCGGATCCAGCATCAGCATCGAGTGCGTGTCATCGAGGTTCCCCGCCACATCATTCGCCGGATCGTCCGCGTTCCGCGCGTCGTTCGAAAACCGCCGATGATCCCGCAAGATCGCATCGCAATCCTCGTGCCGGGAGAACACCCACGCCCCCGTCAGCGACGAAGCATGCATCGGGTCCCGCTCCCGCAGCTTCTCGTACGTCTCATATGGATTCTGGTGGTAACCGCCATCCAGCGGGTTCCAGACCACCCCGGTCTGCAGCCGTTCCTTCAGCATCAAGCCCCGCACCACCAGCGGTTGGATCGCATTCCGAAGCAAGGACATGGGTCGCCTCCCACGAGCCCGCATCGCCTCGCGAACTCCCCGCGAGTCTACTCCGGAAGAAATCTGCTCACTCACCCGCCAGGGGTAAAGACGCACCCCCCGATTTGCCGAGAATCACTTGAGTCGCTCGCGCGCCTCGTCCGCCGCTGGCGGGCAACAGCCCATCTGGCGGGATGAGTTGGAGCAACGAATGAATACCTGGACCCCTCCCATCAGGGTGCCCAACATTGGATTCGGCCTCGGCCTCAAAGCCGGCGCCGTCGTACTCACCCTCGTCCTCGGTCTCGCGTTCACACTCGCGAACGCCGAGGCTGCGCTGCACGAGTACGGTGACGGCGTCGCCACGACTGGCGGAGTCGACGGCGACCCCAACGATGTGCTCGGCGCAGCCGATGGCGTCATCGTCCAGATCGGTATCGATGAAGGCGGTGGCTCTGTCACCGTCTCCTACATCGACAACGTTGCCTACAACGGCCCCGGCGCGGACCTCGTCATCCACACCCTGGACGAAGACTTCCCCGCGACCGCAACCATCGAGGTCAGCGCGGACGGCGTCACCTTCGTCTCCGCGGGCGACTTCTCCGATGACGCCGGCAACATCCCCATCGACCTCGGCGCGCTCGGTCTCCCCTTCGGGTCGGCCATTCGCATCACCCACGTCAGCGGCGATCTCCCCGGTTTCGACCTCGACGCCGTCGAGGCGCTCAACGTCATCGACCTCGGTGCCGTCGAGATCGTTCTCGACCCGCCGACCGGTGAGAACCCCGGCTTCACCGAGCACACCGTCACGGCAAACGTCGATGACGGCGCTCCCGTCGCCGGCGTGCTCGTCGCCTTCGCCGTCGTCGACGGACCGAACGACGACAGCTCCATCGCCCCTACCGATGAATTGGGCGACGCGCCCTTCACCTGGATCGGCGACGAGGGCCCCGGCCTCGATGTCGTCGAAGCCTGGCTGGACCTCGATGGCAGCGGCACTCGCGATGAGGGCGAGCCTTTCGCCACCGCCACCAAGCAGTGGCACGGCGTCACCGGCAGCA
>JABIST010000254.1 GCA_018700215.1 Dehalococcoidia bacterium
ACAGCAGGTCGTCTCCTTCTACGGCTACCCCGGCATCCCCGCCATGGGCGCCCTCGGCCGCTACACCCCGGCCGGCGCCATCGCCGCCGCCAGCATCGAGGCCGCTCGCTACGACGCACTCAACGGCGACATCAACGTCGTCCCCGCGGTCCAGCCCATCGTCGCCGTCGCCCAGCGCTACCCCGGTGCCGATGGCACCTACCTCGGCCGCATGTCCCACGAGCGCATCGCCGAGTACGTCGAAGCCGCTCGCGAGGCTGGTGCTCTTGTCATCCTCGATATCCAGGTCGGTTGGGCCGACCCCGTCGGCGAACTACGCCGCCTCGAGCCCTATCTGCTCGAACCTTTCGTCCACATCGCCCTCGACCCGGAGTTCGCCACCAGAACGCTCGGCGTCGCACCCGGCCAACGCATCGGCAGCCTCCACGCAGACCAGATCAACGCCGCACAGCAGTACCTCGCCACCCTCGTCCGCAAGCACGGACTCCCGCCCAAGGCGCTCATCATCCACCAGTTCCTGGAGCGCATGATCCGCGAACCCGAGCGCATCGAGACCTACGACGAAATCGACCTGACGATCGACATGGACGGCTTCGGAGCCAAAGCAATCAAGCTGGTGCACTACCGCTGGTACGCACTCGCGGACTATGCAGAGCGGCCCGCCATCAAGCTCTTCTACGCCTGGGACACGCCACCCATGTCCCCCGCCGAGATCCAGGCCTTCGAGGTCCCACCAGCCCTCATCATCTACCAGTAGCCGGTCTTCCCAGGCCCCGCCGTTACAGCATCCGGTGCTGGGTCACCGCCCCATCCAACAACGATCGCACCCGATCCGCGTCGTAGCCCAGCTCCTCAAGCAGCTCACGCGAATGCTCCCCCGCCAGCGGCGCACCGCCCGCAGGCGCGCTCGTCGCATCCGAGAAGAACATCGCCGAACTCACCCCGCGGTGCCGCCCATCGATCGGATCGCCCACCTCCACGATCATCCCCCGCTCCTCGAAAAACGGATCGCGCACCGCTTCCGGCATCGACCGCACCACCCCGTACGCCGCCCCCGCCGCCTCGAGGCCCGCCGCCGCCTCCGAGGTCGTGCGCGCCGCCACCCACTCCTTCACCTGCGCGTTTGCCGCCGGTCCCGATTCCGGCATCGCCGCACCGCCGTGCCCCAGCCCTTCCGCGATCCGCCCGAAGTGCCGTGCCGTCCCAACGTTGATCGTCAGATTCCCACCGTCCGAGGTCCGGTGAATCGGGTGCCGGAACGGCTGCCAGTCCGCCTCCGTCCGCCCGTTCAGCGCCTCGCTCGCAAGCTGATTGATCAGCTGCAACTGCCCGTCCATCAGCGAGACGTCTACGTGCTGCCCCAGCCCCGTCCGCTCACGGTCCAACAGCGCCGCCAGCATCCCCGAGAACGACAGCGTCCCCGTGATCAGATCGGCCACCGTCACCCCCGGCGCAAACGGCTCCGCCGTCCCCGCCGCCTGCTGCTGCGCCCACAGCCACCCCGCCTCCGCATGCGCAGTCGCCCCAAACGCCCGCCGATGCGAAGAACTATTCCCGTGCCCAAACCCACTGATCGAGGCGTACACCAGCCCAGGATTCAGCGCATGCAGCGCCTCGTACCCCAGCCCCATCCGCTCCATCACCCCCGGCGAAAAATTCTCAACCAACACATCCGCCTGCGCCGCCAGCGTCCGCGCCACCTCAACCCCGTCCTCCGACTTCAGGTCGAGCACGATCGAGCGCTTCCCCAGGTTGTTCTCCACGGACCCGGCAGATCGCCGCGGCCCCGCTTCCGCTGCCCCGCCATCGGCGCCCACCGGCGAATCAATCGTCACCACCTCGGCGCCCATATCCGCCAGCATCCGCGTCGCATACGGCCCGGCCACCACCCGCGTGAAGTCCACAACCTTCACACCCTCAAGAATCCGTCGATCAGCCATCGCAGCTCCCATCCAGCCCCGCGAGCCTATCCACGCGCCCCTGCTGCTGCGAGCCCCCTGATCTGCCTGGAGACGTATCCTCTTTGCGGAGGCGGCCCATGTCGCAGCTCGCGATCAATCACCATCCCAATCGCGCTCGCATCGTCCGTCTTGCCTTGCTCGCCCTCGTCCTCACCACCCTGCTCGCCGTCAGCTCCGTCGCACTCGCCCAGTTCATCTGGCCCACCGGCCCGGGCGCACTCCGCGAAATCTCCGTCTCCAACCTCTCCAACGAACCACTCGCCACCCAGTTCCTCATTGCCGATGGCATCCCCATCTGGCTCGTCCGCCAGCCCGATGGCAACCTCAGCGCCTTCTGGGCCCGCAGCCCCCACCGCGGCTGCAATGTCGAATATGACACCGCCACCAGCGGTCGGCTCGGAGGCGTCGTCAACAGCTTGCTCGCCAACTCCAGCCAGCCCGGCGTCTTCTACGATGTCTGCAGTGGTGCCGCCTGGCTCCTCGACGGCACTCGCATCTTCGGCCCGGCTCCCCGCGGGCTCGACCAGTTCGAGGTCCAGCTAACCGGCCCCTCCGAAGCCACCATCAATCTGCGGCGCACCCTCGTCGGAGCCTGCAGCAGTGGCATCACGTTCCGCGCGCCACCACCGCACTACTGCTCCACCCCAGAGCAGCCGCTCTACGACAGCAACTCCCTCAGACCCTCCTGACCGCTCACCATCACCACCACCCGCTAGACTCCGGACATCCCACAACTCCCCGAGGAGCCTGCACGTGACACGCGACGAATTCCGCTTCGACTCCGCCGTCGACGGCCTCAGCCTCCAGGCCTACTGCTGGGCGCCACCCGCCAAACCACGTGCCGTCGTCGTCCTCGCCCACGGTGCCGCCGAACACTCGCTCCGCTACGAGCGCTTCGCCGCTGCCCTCAACGGCGCCGGCATCGAGCTCTGGAGCCTCGACCATCGCGGCCACGGCCACTCCCCCGGCCCCGAGGGCCTCGGCGACTTCGCCGAGGGCGGTTGGGACGCCCTCGTCGCAGA
>JABIST010000158.1 GCA_018700215.1 Dehalococcoidia bacterium
CCCCCCGCCAATCTCAAACGTGCGCACCTGCCCACCAAGGATCGGCCCCGCCTCGAACAGCGACACCTCGTGCCCCTGCTTCGCCAGCTCGTACCCCGCCGCCAACCCGGCCACCCCACCGCCGATCACGACAGCCTTCACGAGGCCGACTCCATCTCCGCCGACATCTGGTCGACATTGGTCAGCACACCCACGCCCAGGTGGTTCCGCCACAGCAGCAGCAGCCCCGCGATCACCACCGGCACCAGGATCATCGCGTGCAGTGCCAGCGCGTACGCCGTCGCCACCGCGCTCGTCGCCCCGAACACCACCAGCACCTCTCGAGCAAAGAACTCAAACGGCCCAATCCCACCCGAAGTGCTCGGCGCCGCGATCGCCAGGTTCGCCGCTCCCGCTACCCCGAGGTACAGCCACGGATCCAACCCCAGTCCAAATCCCTCCCCCACGAACCAGTAGGCCATCGCCTCCAACCCCCACGAGCCTGCCGAGGCCACCAGCACCGCTGTCCACCCGCGCAACCCGCTGAGCTGACTCAACCCCGCGATGAAGTTCCCCATCCACCGCCGCGCCTCCGGCCGCGCCCGCGTCGGAACAACGCCCAGCAGCCGCACAAGCTGCCGATTTGCCGCATCCGGTCGCGCCGCAATCCACGCCAGCACCGCCGTCGCCACGATGAACCCCAGCCCCATCGCGAGCGCCAACAACTGCAACACGTCGTTGCCGCCCCTCGTCGCCAGTACCACCGCCAGGAACAGCGCCAGCACCAGCCCGTCGAACACCCGCTCCACCACAATCGTCGCCAGCACCCGCACCCGCGACCCGCCGTGCAGCCGCTCCACCAGCACCGCCCGCACCACCTCGCCCGCACGCACCGGCAGCAGATTGTTCGCCGCCAGCCCGATCAGCATCAGCGACGTCGCCTCCGATTGAGTCACCGGCACCCAGGCCCGCAGCACCAGCCGCCACCGCAACGCCCGCAGCCACAGCCCCAGCGCGAACGGCACCGCAGCCGCCGCCACCCACGGCCACTCCACCTCTCGAAGTGCGTCCCACACCTCGCCAAGGTCTACCTGGCGCAGCAGCAGCACCAGGAACAGCGCACTGACCAGCAGCCCCAGCAGGGCACGCAGCCCGCTCCGTCCGTTCACGAATCCTCCAGATGCGGCGTCGCACTCACCACTCGAGCGACCGAGGCGGTCCCGAGCTTACTTCGGAAACCACACTTCGCCGTCGAACGACCCAATCGTCGATTCCTCAACTCGATCGTCCATGAAGCTGACCCAGTCCGAAACCAACGATCCATCGAATAACTCCGTGCGGAACGACTCCCACGTCGTCGACTTGTACCCGGACTCCTGGAACCACCAGCGGTGCCGGTACTCCACCGGCTCCTCGTACTCGAAACGAATCGGGTCCGTCGGCACCAGCGCGTTCTGCGCCGTCACCAGGATCGCGCCCTCCGCGAACTCCCCGTCCCGCAGCGCCTCCTGCGGCACGTAGCTCACCTCCAGGTCCCGCAGGTACCACGCCCACGGCCACGACAAGGACCCCGTCGTGTCCACGTACACCGGCACCTGTCCGCCGTCGGGATCTGCCAGGGCCACCTCGTAAATCCGATCGGACAGCGGTGGCACCTCCGGTGACGTCTGCGTGTAGATCAGCGGCTCAATTGGTGTGTCCGGGTGGTCGAACGACACGCCAACCGCCGTCTGCACCGTGAACACCAGCAACAGCACCAGAGCCGAGGACGCCGCACCGGCCCCAGCCCACGCCACAATCGGCGCCTGCCCGCCCCACAACCACCGAGCCATCCTGGGCAACGCCAGTCCCGCCACTCGTCCCGTCAGGAACACCAGCGGCAGTGCCAGGTGCACCGTCAGCCACGGCATCTTCTCCCCCGCCATCGCCAACACCGCGAACGTCCCCACAAACCACAACAGCAAGAACGCCGTCAGCCGATCACCACGAATCACCAGCCACAGCCCGCCCAGGAAGCCCACCATCAACGTCAGCAACTCGTAGATCGGCAGCATCATGATGTAGTAGAACCACGGCTGTTCACCCCGTCGCACGTCCTGCTGCGCTAACCAGTAATCCAACGAGTCCCAGAACCCGCTCCCAAACCCATCCAGGTTTGTGAACCCCGTCGTGAAGAGCAAGACATAGATCACGTAGAACAGCCCGGCACACAGCGCCCACCACCGCCAACGCCACCCCAGCCCAACCACCGCACCACCGAAGACCACCGCCGTCACCATCGATGCCGCAATCGTCAACTCCCGGTCACCCTCCAACTCCACCCCAATCATCCCCAGCGGCAACTGCACCGCCGCCGCAAGCTGCGAGCCTGTCAGCGTCCCCAGGACCACCAGCAGGTCCACCTCACGCGGTCGCTCCTGCCACCCAATCCGCGCGCGCCACTCCCCCGTCAGCGGCCACAGCGCCGCCACCACCCAAGCGAACGGTGCCAGCAGCAACCCCAGCACCACACGCCGCCACCCTGAAAGCGCCCACTTGAGCTGCTCCACGAGCGCGAACGACAGCGTCACACTCACGTACGTCAGCAGCAGCGCGGCCGTCAGGTACGTCGTCTCCTTCGTCGCAAACGACAGCGCCAGCGCCGCCGAGGCCACCAACAGCCAGCGCAACCGCCCATCGTCCCGGTACCGCCACACCGACACAATCAGCAGCACCGTCCACACCGCGATGAACAGATCGTTCCGCGCAAACCGCGAGTAATAGAGCAGCGAAGGCGAGACCACCAACAGCAGCGACGCCGTCAGCACCCCCACCGTCCCCAGCCACCGACGCAGCAGCAACGGAGTCGCCACCAGCGCCGTCCCGAACAGCGCCGAAGGCAGCCGTGCCACAAGCTCCGAGTCGCCAAACAGCTTGAAGAACGCCGCAATCACATGAAACTGAAACGGCCCGTGCATCAGCGGGTCATGCCGGTACCCACGCCCTTCGCTGAAGTACCAGGAGAACGTCCCGTGCAAGGACTCATCGTGGTGCATCGCCCGCAACCCCAGGTCCCACACCCGTAGCACCAGCGCCACCAACACCAGCGCAAGCACCGCCCACACCACCCAGTTCCATCGAGGCAACACGAACCGTGGCAGCGTCCGCCGAGCGCTCGCCTCCGCCTGCTCAGTCGCCTGCTCCGGTACCTGCTCCGGCGGCTGCTCAGTGCTCCCCGTCGCCTGCTCCACGCTCACCGCGGCACCCCAAAGATCACCGCGCCGCTCCCCGCCCACGCCACCGGCCACCCATCGAAGCGATCTGCAACGTCCAAGCCAAACTGCTCCCGCTCCAGCCGCCCCACGTACACGTACGTCACGCCAACACGCTCGGCTGCTTCAAGTCCGTCAGCCGTCGCACCAGCGTTGTAGATCCGATCAACCGCCTCATTCCTTCCGGCCAACGGTGCGTCCGGCCCTCGCCACTGCACCTGGTGCCCTGCCCAGTTCAACACAGTTGGTACCCCGCTCGCCGCTGCCAGATACCCGCCGGGCCCGTATGCATTCCCAACCGCCTGCAGCAGCACGTCCGCCGTCGGGTCCAACTCCGTCTGCGCGAATGCCACCGCACCCGCCAAGCCCGGGTCCGTCCGCTCCAGGTACGCCAGCGAATCCAGGCCCGTTGTCTGCCCTTCCCGCCCCCGACTCACCGCCATCGCCGGCGCGTAGACCATCGCCCCCACGTACACCACCGCAGCCACCGTCAGCCCAATCGCGCTCCCTCGATACCGCCAGTTCGAGAACACCCCACCCCACCCCGGCCACGGAATCCGATCGACCAGCATCGCGAACGCCACCGCACCAGCCACCGCCATCAACGTCCACAGGTGGTACCACAGCTTGAACACCGTGTTGAACCGACCAGCCGTCCCCGTCTCAATGTTCACCAGCTCCGTCACCAACATGATCCCCAGCGCCACGGTCACCAGCCCCAGCCACGCCGACCGCGCCTGATCCAACTCCCCCTCCGCCCGAACCATCGAGGCGCCACCCGCTCCGATCACCGCCGCCAGCAGCAGCAACATCACCCAGCCACTCCCGCGTTCGCTCAACGCACCTGCGTTCCCGCTAGCAATCTGAATCAGCGCCCACACCCCCACCGCGGCCAACGCGATCGAGATGCCCGCCACCTCGTGCCGCCAATGCCCCGCTACCCGCAGACCAATCGCCGCGGCCAGCAGCGGCAACAGCGGCACCAGCCAGATCTTCAGCCACCCCCACGGCGGCGACGCCTCGCTCGCCACCAGCCCCAGCGACATCGATGGCGACTCCAGATTCACGATGAACGGTGCCGCAATCAGCAGCGCCGTCCCCACCGGGAGCAGCAAGTATTGCCCGCTGTTGAACAGCGCCAGCGGCCAGTTCCACCCGGTCCGCCGGAACGCCATCACCGCCGCCGCGAACCACACCAGCCCGAACGTGATCACGTCCCAGCTATTCATCATGAACAGCGCCCCGAACGTCGCCCCCGAAAGCGCCAGCACCCCCGGTCGCTGCAACCAGCGCCTCCACCCCAGCGGCGTCTCACCCTGGAACGTCACCAACGCCAGCGCCAGCGCCAAGAGCGACAGCGGCAGCGCCAGCAGATGCGCGTGCAGGTCCCCCAGCAGCAGCGAGAACGCCGGGAATTCTGTGATCGGCCCCGTCAGCACCCGTGTCGCGTCCCACCACCACCAGAACTGATCCAGCACCGCCAGCCCGCCACCCTCGGACTCGCGTTGAGCCTCAATGATGTCCAGCAGCCCCGCCAATGGCGCCACCCAGAGCAGCGCCAACATTCCGCCAACTCCAGCAATCCACGGCGTCGCCCGTCGACGAACCGCACTCAGCACCAGCACGTCGCCCGCCAGCCCGAACACCGCCGCCGCCGCCATCGCCCCCACCAGCGCGACACCCAGGTTGAAGCCAAACTCCGGTCCCACCCCTGAAAGCTGCCCAACCGCATCCACCCCCAGATGTCCCAGGTGGTAGTACGAAATCGCCTCGCCGCTCAGCCACGGATCAGGCGGCGGCAACACGTCGGCGCGATGCACCGACATCAGCATCATCAAGTCCATCGGCTTCTCGGTATGTGCCGCGTCCGGCGCCTGAGCCCGTGCCAGTCCAACCGCGCCGAACACCACAAGAAACGCCAGCTCGCCCACCAGCAGCAACCGCCATCGACTCGTCACAGCCCGTAGCAGCGCCGGTCGCCGCAGCGCCAGCCGACCACTCGCCGCCCACAGCACCAGCAGCACCACCAGCAACGCGCCGCGGCCGTACGGCACCACCCCGCTCCAACCCAGCCACCAGCCGCCCACCGAAAGCAGCAGCCACGCCAGCGGCCTCGCGTACAGCACACCCGAGGATCGCAGTGAGCCGAACAGCACCGCCGCCGGCAGCAACCCCGCCCCACCGATCAGCAGTGTCGCCAGGTACCAGCGCAGCGCCTCAGACACGAGCGGTGTCGCCCTGCCTGCTAGCCGCCGGACGCATCAGCTACACCCGCCCCGTCAGCATCGCTGCCAGCATCATCCGAGTGGCCCAGCAGCGCGTCCACGAACGCCTCCGGATCGAACGGCGCCAGGTCCCCCGGCTTCTGCCCCACTCCCACGAATCGCACCGGCAATCCGAACTCTTTCGCAATCGAGAACACAATGCCGCCGCGCGCCGAGCCGTCCAGCTTCGTCAGCATCACGCTCGTCACCTCCACCGCCTCGGTGAACGCCTTCGCCTGCGACAACCCGTTCTGCCCCGTCGTCGCATCCAGCACCAGCAGTACCTCGTCCGGCCCGCGGTCCACGTGGCGCTCAATCACCCGACGCACCTTCGACAGTTCGTCCATCAAATTCTTCTTGCTCTGCAGCCGCCCCGCCGTATCAATCAGCACCACATCGTGCCCGCGTGCCCGCGCCGCCTCAATCGTGTCGAACGCAATCGCCGCCGGGTCCGCTCCCTGCTGATGCGCAATCACATCGAAGTCCAGTTGCCGTCCCCAGTCCTGAAGCTGCTCGATCGCCGCCGCGCGGAACGTATCCCCCGCCGCCGCAATCACCTTCCGCCCCGCCTCCTGGTACGCGTGCGCCAGACGTCCAATAGCGGTCGTCTTCCCGCTGCCATTCACACCTACCACCAGCACCACCCACGGTCGCTCCGGCTCCGGCGTGCCCTCCGGCAACCCCCACAACCGCCCCCGCGCCTCCTCGTTCGGCCCGCGCAGAATCGAGGTCAGCTCCTCGCGCAACAGCGCACGCACCTCGTCGGACTTGCTCGGGTTCTGGGCGCGAACGCGCTCCAGCACGTCCATCGTCGTCGAAACACCCGCGTCGGCGCCGATCAGCACCTCTTCAAGCGAATCCCACAGCTCGTCGTTCACGTCCGAACTACGTAGCAGCTCACCAACGCGTCCGAAGAACGAACGACGCGTCCGCTCCAGTGCCTGGTCGGTCGCCTTGTCGCTCTCCTTGCTACGTCCGAACAGCCTCACGAGGCGCTCCTCCATCGCGCTGGTCGGCGCGAGTTCAACGAATTGACGCAGCACCCTCTGGGCGCGAGTTCAGCAACAGGGGAGAGTGGTCGAGCGATCGTACGGCCTAGCCGCTCGCCTGCCCACGCCCGAAACCCCGATCCTCAGACCGCAACCGCCTCCGTCGCCTGTTCAACCATCAGCGACAGCACCTGCGAGGTCGAGTCGTCGCCCATCGACACACCGTAGATCGCGTCCCCGGCCTCAATCGTTGTCCGGTTGTGCGAAATCACCACGAACTGCGTCCGCTCTCGCAGCTCCTTCAACGTGTCGACGAACCGGCCCACGTTCGCCTCGTCCAGCGCCGCGTCCACCTCGTCCAGCACCACCATCGGCGCCGGGTTCACCGCCAGCAGCGCGAACAGCAAGGCTACCGAGGTCATCGAGCGTTCGCCGCCGGACAGCACGTTCAGGCTCGCCACTCGCTTGCCCGGTGGCTGCGCGTAGATCTCCACGCCCGGTTCGGACTCCGGGTCATCCTCGTCGTGCAGCAACCGCAGCTCTGCCTGACCGCCTCCAAAGAAGCGCGTGAAGTACTCCCCAAACCGCTCGTTCACCACCTCGAACGTCTCGATGAACCGCTCGCGAATCAGCTTCCGCAGCTCACGAATCGCGTCACGCAGCTCCACCTCGGCCGCTTCCAGATCGTCGATCTGTCCCGTCAAGAACTCGTGCCGCTCCGCCTCTTCGCTCAAGTCCTCGAGCGCCTCGAGGTTCACCGGGCCCAGCGATCGGATCGACCCACGCAGCTCGTGGATCCGGTCGCGTAGCTCCGGAATATCCACCTCCGCGCCACCAGTGATCGAAACCGGAAGCTCCGCCTGAACCGCCTCGTCAACAACCGTCTTGGCGGGCTCGGCCGCCGCAACCTCGTCGTCCACCGCATCCTCAAGCGCTGCTACCGAGGCCTCAACGACACGCGGAATCACGCGGCCGTCCTCCTGCAATTCCATGTTCTCTTCTTCAACCTGCTCCAGCAGCATCGTCACCCGCTGCGCCTGCTCACGCACCGTCGCTTCGCTCGTCAGCATCTCCCGCTCCGCCTGCAACAGCGTCCGCTGCAAGTCGTGCCGCGAGGTCGTCAGCTCGCGCTCCTCTTCCTCGCGCTGCGCCACCGAGGCGTGCGCCGGGCCCACCGCTTCCTGCGCCTTGGTCCGCGCGCTCCGGTTGTTCGCCAGCCGCTGCCGGTAGTCCTGCAACGACAGTTCAAGGTCCTGCTGCTCGCGCGTCAGCGTCGCAAGCTGTGTCCGCTCCTGCTCAAGCCGCTCACGTGCCGTACGCCGCTCCTGCTCGCGCTCCTGCCGCCGCGTCGTCTCGGAGCGATGCTCCGTCTCTCGCGAAGCCAGTGTCCGCGTCGCCTCGTCCACTCGCCCGGCGGCCGCGTCCCGTTCCGTCGCAATCGAGGTCGATCGATCCCGCAACGTCGTAATCGATTCGGCCACCGCCGTCAGCGATTCCTCCGCTTGATCCAGTCGCGTCCGCGTCTCCTGCGCCTGCTCATCCGCACGCTCATCGTGATCAAGCACCGACCGCAACGAGCGCAGGTCGGACAGCGCCTGCCCGTGTACCCGGCGCTCGCGCGCACGTTCCTGCTCATACGCGCGTGCCTCAATGTCCACCGCGTCCAGCACATCGCGAGCCACAACAATCGCCGCTCGCGCCTCGGTCACAACCCGCTCGCCTCGCTCCGCGCTCGCTCGCGCGGTCGAAGCCTGCACCACCGCGGCATCCCGTCGCTCCGGCAACGACTCCAACTCGCGACGAAGCCCGAACTGCTCCGCGCCGCTCGTCCCCTTGCCGCCGTACACAGAGCCGTTCATCCGCAGCAGCACGCCATCGCGCGTCACCACCGAGCCCAGGCCACGGCGCACCATCTGCTGCGCCACCTTCAAGTCCTCAACCACAATCACGCGGCCCAGCAACGTGTCTACCAGCGGTCGATACTGCTGATCCGTCTTCACCAGCCGCGCGGCAACGCCCACCACACCGCGCTCATTGAAAATGTTGACCGGGTACACGTGCTCCAGTCGGTCCAACGGATAGACCGTCGTCGCGCCTGTCTCTTCACTCCGCAGATACTCAATCGCCGCAATCGCGTCTTCCTCGCGCTCCACGACCACCGCCGACAGATGCTCCGCCAGCGCCGCCTCAATCGCCGCCTCAAGCCCGCTCGGCACCTGAATCAGCCGCGACACCAGGTCCACGACGCCTGCGAGTGGCTCCCGCGCGATCTCCTCGTCCGAGGGCTGTCCCGCCTCGATCACCGCACGCGATCCGCCCTGTGCCGTCTCCATGCTCTCCGTCAGCTGGTCCAGCAGAGCGTGTCGCTCCTCCAGTGCGTGCAGCGAAGCCTCCGCGTCGCGCAACGCCCCCGCCGAAACCTCCTGCTCCGCCTGCGCTCGCTCCAGCGCAGCCTCGGCCGCATCGCGCGTCGCCCGCGCCTCTCGCTGCCGATTCACCAGCCGAACGATCGCGCGCCGTCGCTCCGGTGATCGCTTCCGATACAACCGCAGCTCACCCGAAAGCTGTTCGAACCGCGACGACGCCGCCGTCCGCTCATGCTCCCGACGTGCCCGCTCCCGTGACTGCTCGCCAATCCGTCGCTCGGCGTCCTCGCGCTCAGCCTCCAGGCGGGCGCGTCGCGCCTCCATCTCCCCCAGCTCGCGCAGGATCGTCCGCGTCGTCTCATCCGCTGCCGTCAGCGCCGCTCGCTCACGCGCCAGCTCGCTCCGTGCCTGTTCTGCCGTCGCCGCCAGCGCTGCCAGCGCCGTCTCGTCGTCCTCCGGCTCACTCGCCTCCGCCGGTGCGGCCGCAACCGCGGCCTCCAGCTCCACGCTCCGCTCGCCAATGAGCTGCAACCGCTGCTCCGCCAGCGCTACCGCCTGCTCCAGCCGCAGCCCCTCTTCGGCCGATCGGCGCTCACTCTGCTGTGCCGTCTCCAGCGCCGCGCGTCGCTCTTCCAGCGCCGTCGCCAGCCCTTCCAGCCGCCGCTCAAGCTGCGTCATCTTCGATTGCGCCTCGGCAAACCCGCGCGACTTCTGATCGTGCGTCGCCTGCGATGCCGTCTGCACCTCGTGCGCATCCCGCAACTCATGCTCCAGGTACACCTGCAGCGCCTCGGACAGCTCCGAGGCGAACCCCTGATATCGCTCCGCCTTGCGCGACTGGCGTTCAAGCTGGCGCAACCGTGGCTCCACCTCGCGGATCAGCATCCGCACGTGCCCCAGGTTGTCTCGCGTCTCAACCAGCCGTCGCTCGGACAGCGTCAACTGGTGGCGATGCCGCCGAAGATCCGCCGCCTCTTCAATCAGCTCGCGCCGCTCGCC
>JABIST010000203.1 GCA_018700215.1 Dehalococcoidia bacterium
GTGCACGATATCCCGCATCCGAACCCCGCCCTCAACCTCGTCGAAGTGATGCTCGTGATGCCACACCCGATACGGCCCCAGCCGCTGCTCATCGACGAAGTAGCGCCCCTCATCCACGTGGGTGATCTCCGTCGCCCACTGCACCGCTACGCCGAACAACGGCCGCACCCGGTACGTCACAATCAGCCCCGCGTAGACCGAGGGCGGCACCGGCGACGTGATCTCAAACCCCATATCCGGCGGCGTGATTACCGCCAGATTCGCGGGGTCACTGAAAAACCGCCACGCCTCGTCGCGATCAATCGACAACAACTGCTCAGTCTCAAACCGATGCAACGCCATCAAACACCTCGCCCCGTCTTGAACGGCCCGCTTTACGAGGCCAACGCAGCCTCGATCGCCGAATCGATCTTCGGATGCGTGAACTCAAACCCCGCGTCCAACAGCGCCTGTGGCACCACCCGCTGACTGATCAGCGCCGTCTCCGATGCCTTCTCGCCGCCCATGATCAACTTCAGCGCGAACCCCGGTAACGGCATCACCGTCGGCCGATGCAGCGCCGCACCAAGCGCCTTCGTGAACTCCGAGTTCGTCTGCTCCTGCGGCGCCACCCCATTTACCACGCCTGACAGCACAACCCCCGAGAGCGCATCGTCCACCAGCACCCGCTCGTAGATCCGCACCACATCGTCGAGCGCGACCCACGCGAAGTACTGCTTCCCGCTCCCCAGCGGCCCGCCAAGCCCCAGCTTGAACGGCGTCAGCACCACCGGCAGCAGGCTCCGCAGCACCACCCCGCTCCGCACCGCCACCACCCGAAGGCCAAGCGACTCGGCCTTCAGCGCCTCCGCCTCCCACGCCGCACACACGTCCGCCAGGAACCCCGACCCGCGCGCCGACGCCTCCGTCAGCCGCTCATCCCCACGCTCGCCGTAAAACCCAACCGCCGAGGACGTCACAAACGTCTTCGGACGCTCCGCCTCCGGCATCGCCCGGATCGCCTCCACCAGCAGCCGCGCACCCTCGATCCGGCTCTTCCGAATCGACTCCTTGTGCCCCGCGCCCCAGCGCCCCCCGTCGATCGACGTCCCTCCGAGGTGCAGCACCGCATCCACGCCGTCCAGCACCCCCTCCCGCAGCCACCCCGCCTCCGGGTTCCACTGCGCGCCCGCATCAGACGGATCGCCGTTGCGAATCCGCACGATCTCATGGCCCGCCGCGCCCAATCGAAGGCACAGCGCCGAACCAATCATTCCTGAACTACCAGTAATCGCGATCTTCATAGCTCGCCTCTCCTTCGCAGGAGCAGCCCTGGCGAGCTCAGCGCCCGTCAGGCGCCCGTGCTGCCCGATCCTCTACCCGGATTACCCCAGGAACAATGAGTAACTATCACAGTTGAAGTTTATGCCTGACGATACCCAACCAGAAGGCACTGATCAGAACGCACACCCCTCCGGCAACGGTTCTACCGATCCCAGCGCCGCCCCAAAACGCAGCTCCGGCGTAAACACCTCGAACCCGCCATCCACCGACCCACGCAGCGCCGCCCCACCAAACCCACCCGTGTTCATGTGCGCCCGCACCACCACCACCGCGTCACTCTCGATGTCGACCGGCCCCCCGCCGCGAACAAACGGCTGCTCATCCACATGACTGTGCGCCAGAATCCGACGATAGAGCAGCTCGCTGCCGTCCTCGCTCACCACCTCCCACCAGTCCGCGTACTCATCACACCCCGTGTCCGGGCTGCTCACCTCCACCGCGAACTGATACGCCCCCGCCTCCCCCGATACCTCCACCGCAACCACGTCCGCGTACACAACCACCGAGGGCGCCTCCGCATCCGCCAGCGGCGAACTCACCGGCCGCTCCGCCTCCCCACACCCGACGAACAACGCGGCACCTACGAGGATGGCAACCAGCGCCTTCACCGCGATCAAAATCCGTCTTGGCAGAATGGGCGGTACGCCGTCGCGAACATCGCATCCGCCGTAGCCAGCACCGAGGTGTCACGCGCCTCGATCAGATCCAGCCGTGCCAACTCCGATGCGCTCGCGTAGCCGCTGATCAACTGCGACAACCGCTCCACCGGCACCACCAGATCCGCCTCGCCGTCGACCCGCGACACTTCCGAGGCCGCGCCGTCGCTCTCGATGCGGTACGTCCCCGCGTTCCAGTCGCACAGCTCGTCCACGACCCGCAGCGTCAGCGACCCGGCAGCACCATACGGCCGCTGCCCCAGCGCCAGCTCCGCATCCGCCACCCGCAGCCACATCGCGTCCCCCGTCCGGCGTCGCAACGTCCGAGGTTCCAGCAACATCAGCGCCGCCGGATCGTCCTCCGGCACCCGCTCCATCGTCACCTCGCGCACCAGATCGTGGCTCGCCAGGAATTCCCACATCCCGCGATAGGCATCCACGTCCAACGCCGTGAAATCGTTCACCGTCAGGTACTGGTTCGGGCCCGGCTCGAAGTCCACCTCGTCCTCGCGGTTCCGCAGCAGCATGAAGCCCCGCGGCTCACCCGATGCATTCCGATAGATCGCCATCCGCTGGTACTTCGTCTGAAACGACTCCGGCTCGAAAATCCCCCGCCAGTCCCGCTCCCCACGCACAATCATCAGATTCCGAGGACGCACGTACTCCGCATGTACCTGCTCGGCA
>JABIST010000103.1 GCA_018700215.1 Dehalococcoidia bacterium
CCCCACTCCGCGCCCCCACCCTCCGAGGTGCCCCCGTCCCCGTCCGAGGGTCGCGCCCAGTCCACCTCCCGATCCTCCGAGGAGTCCCCGTCGCCCACCTCCCGCACCACCTTCAGCACATACCCGACCAGCCCCAGCGCGATCCCGAAATGCATCCCGCTCGAGGTTCCGCTCGTGATCGAAAGTATGTAGAACCGACCCTGGCTAACCGAGCCGTCGTTCCAGAGAAACACCTGTCCGATGGCGTGCGAACCTCCGCCCACAAGCTGCGAAACCAGCGATGTCGCCACCCACAACAACACCACCACCGCCCCCAGCACATACACCCGCGACCACCGGTCCGCCTCCGCCTCGCGCAACACCTGCCACGCACCCACTCTCGCGACGAACCATCGAGCGACGATCACACCCACGATCGCCGCAACGACGAACGCCCCCAGGAAATATTCGCGGTCCATCTCGTCCCCCTCAATCACCCCTGATTGAGGACCACGTTAGCAATCCGCACGACATCCGTAATGATCGACTCAGCGAACGACAACAGCCTCACCACCTCAGACGATGCTGTAAGGCACTACTTCCGCGTCACCGGCCGCACTCACCACCACCATCACCTGCTCGCTCTCGCTGCCCGTAATCTGCCCATGCAGCGCAGCAACCGCCTCATCCGACAACCGAATCCCCGAGTCCGGGCGGTCCAGCCGCTGCCAGCGTCGTACCCGACTACCCAGCGCCTCCAGCCGTCGCGACAGATCCGCTCCCACACCATCGGTCGCCACCAACAACACCAGCTTCGATGTCGGTGCCGCTGCCTGCGGTTCCACCCCCACCAACGCCGCTCGGTCTTCGCGCAGTAGCAGCCAGTGGTAGACGCTGATCACCGCCGTCGTCAGCAGCAGTCCAATGCTCCACCGCAGATCGTGAAGATCATCCGATGAAAGCTGACTCTCCAGTACGCCTTCCAGCATCCGGAACAGCACGATCACCAGGTTCACAGCCGCCACCAGCACGCTGATCCCCGCCACACCGAAGATGTACACGCGCCGCGATGTCGCCAGCCGCTCCACCACCGGCTCGCTCGCAACCTGCCGCTGAACGTTCAACCAGTACCAGCCCCACAGCGGCCCGCCGATCAGCAGCAACGTCAGCGCCCACGCCAACCGACCGCGCCACCACCGCTCGTCGCGGAAGACATCGGCCTGAGGCGTAATCGCCTCCACCCCCAGCACGAACACCACCAGCAGCCCCGCCGCCAGCGTCGCCAGCCCCGCCGCCGCCACCACGTACCGATACACACGCTCAGACTCCGACCGTTCCGCGGTCGCCGGAGCCAGCGCGCGCTGCGTCATCCGGTGATAGCCCCACACCGCCACGCCCACCACAATCGCGCTCAACGCTCCCGGAAGCACATCAAACTGCTCCGCCGTCCCATCACGTGATGCACCCAGCGCCCACACCAGCAGCTGGTGAACCAGCGCCCCGGTTCCCACCAGCGCGGCAGTCAGGCCCCCCAGCACGCCGAACAAGAACACATACACGCGCCACAGCGTGCTGCCCACGTCCCGGATCGCGTTGCGGAACCAGTGCCAGTACCAGACCGGCGCCGCCACCAGCAGCACCGCCAGCGCCGAGCGCAAGCCCTCCCACAGCGCATCGCCCCTCACCACCGTGTCCAGCAGCGCACCGTCGTAGCTACTGCGCAGCGGCTCGTAAATCGCCATCCCAATCGCCGGTGCCATCGCACCGAGGCCGATCACGCTGCCGAATGTGAAATACAGTCGGTCCAGCGCTCGCGTCTCTGTCGTCGGTGCCGGCTCCGCCCGGATCCGCAGCTCGTGCACCGCCCACAGCCCGGCCCACGCGAGTGCCCAGCCCCACGCCCCGCCCTGGAATTCGTCCGTCCGCAACAACATCCGCGCAACCGACACGCCCGAGGACATCACCACCACCAGCGCCACCGCCCGCACCAGGTTCGCGTAGCCCCGCCGCATCACCGATCGCAACTCCACCGGGTGCTCGCGCACCGATCGTTCGCCCGCCCACCAGAACAACCCCCACACCGGCGCGCCCACAATCGTCAGCGCCAACGCCAGCGCCAGCCTCGTGCTCTCATCGCCAACCACCAGGTTCCCCGGACCAACCACATCAATCAGCCCGCCCAGCAGCAGCGCGATCCCACTCGCGCCCATGAACGCGCCACCCAGCGCGCCGCCGTAGATGAACAGCCGCCGCACCGTCCCAATCCCCGGATCCGCCTCCGGCTCATCCCCACCGCGCCGCGCGAACGACACGATCCCCCAGATGATCAGCCCCACCAGCACAATCGGAATCAGCCCCGAGAACAGCGAGTAGAAGATCCAACTCATCGCAGACAGCCTCTCACTCGATCGACCGTTGGACGGGCGCTGGCGGACAGTAGCTCGGCCACGGCGACTCCATGATCCGCCACTCGCCATCCTCCTGCACCAGCAAGATCAGCTGATCCATGTCGTACCCATTGCCGAACGGTGAATCCCCGCCGCTGATCGCAATCCGCACATCAATCTCTGTCACCCCCATGCGCACGGTCGTGTCGCGTATCCGAACGGAGAAGTCCTCCTGATGTTGGTAGGACCGCCGTAACTCCTCGGTCGAGCAGCGCCCCTGCAGCTCCGCCGTGAACAGCGCCGCCGAGGCCTCCGCATCACCATCCTGGATCGCCCGGAAGTACGCCTGCACCGTCGCCTCAGGCGTCCCCGGATCAAACACCGTCTCCGTGTCGCCCAGCGTCAGCGCCACCACCACGCTCGCCACCACGATCGCGGCAATCGCAACCGCGATGCCCACCAACCATCGAGCAGATGCACTCATGATCGCCCGTCCCGGAACACCCAGCAGCAGTGCTCCTCTGCCTCCCAGTATCTACCTCTATACACTCCTGCGGCAGACACAAATCCCCCGCCGCGCCAGGCTCGGCCCCCACGCCTCCCTCATCGAAACCGTCCGAGGCGCCACCCACCGCCTCCGCCTCCGCGAGTAGTAGCTGCCCGGGTGCGCTCTACCCCGGGTTCACCGCGCTGAACACGTGAAACACCAGCGGCGCCGCGTACCCGCCCTCCACCTCGTATGCCGCAATCCGCCCCATCACCTCGTCGCGCACTTCCGATGAGCCAGCCTCGTCCAGCCCCAGCTGCTTGACCATCGCTTCCTGGAAGATCGCCTCCAGCGGTACCACATTCGTCAGCTCCACCGTTCGAACTGAACTCGACTCGAAACCAGCGTCTGCCAGCAACCCCAACGTCATCGCGGTATCCGCCATCGCGAACGGATCCTGATCCACAAGCCCATCGCCGTATCGCGCCATCAACGGACCGGGCAGCAGCGGCAGCCGCTCCCGCTCCACCCACGCCGCGAAAACGCAACGTCCGCCCGGCTCGAGCTGTCCCCGAATCCGCGAGAACGTCGCACCCAGATCCTTCGCGTACGTCAGCCCGAACTGGTTCAGCGCCACATCGAACGGCGCACCCTCGATGTCGTCACGCTCCATGTCCCCCGCGACCGTGTCGATGTTCGTCACCCCTCGCTCCGCTGCCCGCTGACGAACGATCTCAAGCGTCTCCGCCGACAGATCGAACGCAACCACCCGCCCCTCGCCGCCAACCGCCTCCGCCGATGCAAACGTCGCCAACCCCGCCCCACATCCGATGTCCACCACCCGCTCGCCCGCCACCAGCCGAGCATCCGCCAACAGCTCGCCCGTAACCGGCGCTGTGAGCGTCTCCCACCGATCCCAGAATCCGCCCATCGCGTAGAACGATGTTCCCTGCTCTTCGCTCATCGCTAGATCTCCTCCGTCTCGGGTTCCGGGTGATAGCGAAGGGTATCGGTAATAGAGCAATCTCCCGGCGCTCCCTCGCGTCCGGCCTCACCTGCATCGCACAGCCCCAATACCCCTGTGCTACCGTCCGCATGCGCGACAGGAGGCGACGATGAGCAGCGCACTCGATGGCATCCGAGTCCTCGATTTCGGCCAGTACGTCGCCGGTCCACTCGCCGCCATGCTGCTCTCCGACCAGGGTGCCGACGTCATCCGCATCGACCCGCCCGGCGGCCCCCGCTGGGACACCACCGCCAACGCCACCTGGAACCGCGCCAAGCGCAGCGTCGTCCTCGACCTCCATCGGGTCGAGGATCTGGCCACCGCCCGTTCGCTCGTCGACCGCGCCGACGTATTGATCGAGAACTTCCGACCCGGCGTCATGGATCGCCTCGGCCTCGGCTACGAAGCCGCCAGTACGGCGAACCCGCAGCTCATCTACTGCTCACTCCCCGGCTTCTCCGAGGCAGATCCCCGCGCCGAAACCCCCGCCTGGGAAGGCGTCCTCGGCGCCGCCAGTGGCACCTACCTGAACCGCCTCGCCAGGCCCTCCCGGGAGCGCCCCGCCGTCACCGCGATCCCACTCTCCTCCAGCTACGGCGCCTTCCTCGGCGCCACCAGCATCGCCGCCGCCCTCAACGCGCGTGACCGCGATGGCGTCGGCCAACGCATCGAGGTCCCACTCTTCGATGCCACCTTCACCGCCGTCGGCTCTGCCGGCATGAAGCTCTTCGATCAGCCGCCCCCCGTCGGTCGCAACGCCATGAGCACGCCCTGGGTGAATCAGTACGAGTGCGCGGACGGCCGCTGGGTCCAGTTCCTCGCCAATCCCACCCGCCACCGCACCGCCTTCGTCCAGGCCGCCGGCGTCGAGCACTGGGCCGACGACGGCCTGCTCGATCACGCCCGCATGCCCGTCGACGACACCATCCGCGAAGAACTCGATCGACGAATGGTCGCCCTCTTCAAGACCCGCCCCGCCGCCGAGTGGGAGCAGCTCATCAACGATGTCGGCACCCCCATCGCCATCTGCCGCGAATCCTCCGAATGGCTCGAGAACGAACACGCACTCGCCTCCAAAGCCGTGATCGAACTCGACGACCACGAACTCGGCTCC
>JABIST010000176.1 GCA_018700215.1 Dehalococcoidia bacterium
CAGCGTCACCAGCGAGGTGTCGCCGGTCACCGTGTTGCCGTACGTGTCCTGCACCGTCACGATCGGCTGCGTCGCGAATGCGACACCAGCAACCGTGCTCGCGGTCGGCTCGCCTGTCACAGCCAGCTTGTTCGCTGCGGCATTTATGATCGTCACACCAGCCCCTGCAGCCACTGCGCCCTCAGCGCCGCCGCCGGTCGTTGCAACTGTGAAACCGGCTGCCGCCTTCGCTCCAGCGGTCGTCGGGTTCGTGACGCCGGTTGTGATGGTAAACGTCACCGTGCCGGCGCTGAGGTCTGTCGCACCTCCGAACGCAATGGATATCACCTGACCCACGATGGTCGCACCCGTGATCGCAGTGTTCCCGACACCTCCGCCGATGCAGACTTCGCTCGTCGCTGGGGTAGTACAGCCCGTCGAGGTGATGCCTGCGGCCCCTGGTGCAGCGATCGTGAAGCCAGCCGGGAACGTAACGTCGATCCCGGTCGCCGTGGCGTTCGCGGCTGTGAACGTGATGTTGTAGTCAGCGGCGGCGGCGCCTGCGACGTCGTCGGTGCCCCCAACTGCGGGTGCGAAGCTGATAGCGCTCACGACAGCTTCAGCTCGCCACGAGGCGAACATCAGCGCCACCGTAATCATCGCGATCGTGGCTACAGTTGAGATTCCAAATTTTTTCGAAGTGATTGCATCCATGCGAAACGTCCTCCGGTACGGGTAGTCCTTCGAGGATGTTCGGTCGTCTCGACCACGCCAATAGGGGGTCTCCCCGAGGTTTGTCAGGTTATGGTGCGAATCAAGGGACTATCGAAAGAGGAAGATACCGTCTCGAGGCGCTAGCCGTACGCGACCACCACCCACGCCACCAGCAAGATCGCCAACACCACCGTCACCAGCCGCCTGAACCGATCCTCCGGCGCATCGAGCCCCCGAATCCGATAGATCCGTCCCCGCACCCGCTCCGCGAAGTCACCCACCAGGAATGCCAGTATCACCGCCGCTGCTCCCGTAAACAGAATCACCATCACTCAGCTCGTCCATTCCGATTCAGCGCGATCCGGTCCCGCCGCCACTCGCCCTCAGGTCGCCACGCTACTCGGTCGATAATCACTCATCGACGCCCGTCGTTCGAGGAGCGCCCGTGTCCATCCGCACTGCCACCGCGATCTCCCAGGTCATCGCCGTCGTCGTGTTCGCCGTCTCGTTCATGGTGCTCACCTCCATGGACGCTCACGCCGAGATCGGTCTCGATGACACCGAACAGCAGATCCTTGTCCTGATCAACGAAGAGCGCGCCCGCAACGGCCTCGGCCCCCTCGTCGCCACACAGACCCTCGATGCCGCCGCCGACTGGATGGCGCAGGATATCGCCACCATGGCCCAGCTCAGCCACACCGACACCCTCGGCCGCAGCCTTCGTGACCGCCTCAATGCCTTCGATTATCCCTCCAACTCCGCGATTCGCGAAAACATCGCCGCCGGCTACTCCGGTGCCGACACCGTCGTCCAGGCCTGGATTGACTCGCCCGGTCACCACGCCAACATCCTCGCCACCGACATCCAGGCGATCGGGATCGCGCTCTATCAAGACCCAGGCTCCAACTACGTCAACTTCTGGGTCACGGACTTTGGCTCCATCATCGATACCCCGCCCCCCGTTGCCCCAACCTCAGGTGAACAGACCGCCGCCGAGCTGCCCACACCCTCCACCGAGCCAGTCGTCCAGATCGGTGGCTCAGTCCCTTCGCTCGGCGTCGGCCTCCTGCTCGCCCAGCAGGACGGCACCCCGCAGCAGCTCGTCGCCACCGTCCAGGCCAGCGGCTGCGTCAACGCCTCACTCTGGATCTCCCAGGCCGGCCAGCTCGTCGGCTACATCGATGGCGCACCAGCCTTCGTCAACGGCGATTTCCCGACCTCCGTCGCTGCTGGCACCGTCTTCATCGTCAGCTGTAGCTAGCTCCCACTGTCCGCGGCCCTCGGTCACAGCGAACCACTGCGCTACGATCTTCGCAGCCCGTCACGTCGCGTTGGAGGACCCATGCAGCTGCTCGTCGCCGCAGACGGCTCCGGAGTCGTCCGCGACTCAGTACTCCCCGCCATCGTTGCACTTGCCGATGGCGTATCACCCGAAGTCACAGTCCTTCACGTCGTCCACGCCGCCTCTGAGGCCTGGAGTGATGAGGAACTGACGCAGGTCATGGCCGACCGTCGCGAGAACATCGAGCAGCTCGTCCGTGACGCAAGCTTCCCCGTCGAAGTCCTGATCGAGGCGCTTCCGTACGGCGGCACGATCGACTACTACATCGCCCACCGCGCGACCGATCTTGATGTCGATGCCATCGTCGTCTGCAGCAAGCGCTCCACTGGAATCGTCGGCGGCCTGCTCGGCAGCATCGCCCAGGGACTGCTCGAACACAGTCCGGTCCCCGTGATCGTCGTCCGCCCCGATGGTGACGACGACGATGAGCCTGACGCGAAGTCCTAGCTCACCGCTTCCTGCTCCCGGAACCACTCCACCGTCCGAGCCACGCCATCCTCAAACGCCACCTGCGGCTCCCAGCCCCAGACGCGTCCCGCCTTCGTCGGATCAAGCATGCTCCGTGCAATGTCACCTGGTCGCTCATCATCGTGGACCACCGGCTGCTCGTACCCCGTCAGCTGTGCCAGCGTCTCGAACACCTGCCCCGTCGATACTTCGATGCCCGTACTGATATCGCAGGTATCGGGCACGCCGTCAGAGGCCCGAATTGCCGCCTCCACCACATCCTCTACGTAGACGTAGTCGCGCGTCTGACTGCCATCCCCAAAGATCGTCACCAACTCGTTCCGCAGCATCCGCTGCGAGAAGATCGCCATCACCCCGGCCTCACCGTGTGGGTTCTGCTCTGGCCCATAGATGTTCGCCGGTCGCAGCACCGAGACTTCCAGTCCCGTCTGATCCGCCACTACGCCCAGGTACAACTCCGCAGCCGCCTTCGAGGCGCCGTAGATCGACTTCGGCTCCACCGCCGTCTCCTCGGTCGCCGGCAGCACCGCCGGCTCTCCGTAGACCGCCCCGCCGCTCGAGAAGAACACGAACCGCTGGGTGCCCGCTGCCGCCGCCTCCTGCGCCAGCTCCAGCGTCGCTACCACGTTCGTCTCCACGTCCAGCCGCGGCTCTCGCATCGATACGGACACCGAGGCCTGCGCAGCCGCGTGGATCACCAACTCTGGCCGTATCTCCTGCAGCAGCGCTCGCACCCCCACGCGATCGCGGATGTCCAGCGTCACCTGTCGCAACGCGTCGCCCAGATCACTGCGCGGTGGCTTGATATCCACGCCCGTCACGTCGTAGCCGTCCGCCAGCAACCGGCGTGCGAGATGCCCCGCGACGAAGCCGGACGTTCCAGTGACCAGTGCATTCGGGGCCATCGTGCGCTGCCTCCTCCGCGATGCGCGCCAACACGCGCTCTACCGAGTATCGGGACGCGCGGGGCTCACCACAATCGGCGACTCAACTGACGAGCTGAGACAGGATTCGACTCGGTCGGATCTTCAACGATCACGTCTGGTCCAGGATGCGCAGACCCTGACACGGGGCGAGCGCTTCGGATCGAAGGTCAACCCGCAAACCGGCCTCTCGCCCACGTCTGCCTGCGGTTAGTTCGGCCAGCCTCGCGCCTCGTGGGGCGCGACATTGCCGTAGCGAACCACCGAGCACGCGTACCACTCCGCATCGGAGTTCCAGCAGTAGTTCGACACCCAGTCAGGACGCACGGTTGGACGGATCGTCGTGCTTGCGTCCATCTCACCGTTGTCGATGCAGTCGTTCGCATGCGCCAGCTCATGTGCCAGCGTCTCCAGCGTCACCGTTGGCGACAGCCACAGGTGCGGCGTCCCCTCGTCGCAGCCCAGCGCGGCCTCGGCCTCGCGAGCGCTGCCGTAGAGATCGGTGAACTCCACCGGACCGTCCACGCGGTGTACCTGCAGATTCGGCGATACCGCCGTCCACAACGTGAGAAAGAGAGTCAGAATCACCTGCAACGCAAATCCCCTGCTGCACGGCCTCCGGAGTGAGTGCCTCACTCAACCGTCGGCAGATCGGGGGTGTTCCCTTAGGGGGTTGCCTCATCGGAAAAACACGCACGGGTTTCCCCTCCTTGGTGATCGTCATTGCGGACCTATCGCTCGTCGCCTGACACGCTCAATCGAGCTGATTCCAAGGGCTTTCGAGACAGGAGACGCGCGATGACACATGCAACCGCACGGGTGGGTGAGCAAACGACTCTTACGAGTGATTTCGCGTTCGGTACCGCAGCGGCGGCCATTGCGGCCACTGTGTTCGTGCTCCTGACCAGCTCAACAGGTGCCACCTACCACCTCTTCCCACTGGCCATCGCGGCCGCACCGCCCCTGCTCCCCCGCCTCCTCTTGGAGCGCCCACTGTCGATCTCCCGCGCCCAGATCGCCGCCGCCCTCGGCCTTGCCACCGTCGCCGTCGCCTGGCTCACGCTCGTGCTGCTCGACGAAATGCCACACACCACCCTGATCGCCAACCAACCTGGCGGCGTCCCCGGCGAGTTTGTTGCCTTCGGACTGCTCGGCGCGTTCGCCGGCGCATGGTGGGGCTCCCGAGGAAGCTGAGCCCCCGCCCTTCCGAGGTAGCGCCACCGCCCACGCGATCAGCGCCCACGTCCTCGCTACAATCGCCTCATGTGTGGTCGCTTTACCCTCACCGCCGAAAACGCCGACTGGATCGCCGAGCAGCTCGGCGTCACCGTCGCCGAACTCTTCGAGGAATCCTGGAAGCCACGCTGGAACGTCGCCCCCATGCAGGAGCACTGGATCGTCCGCGCCCGCTCCGCCGAGCAACGCGAACTCGTCCGTGCCACCTGGGGCCTCGTCAATTCCTGGGACAGCGACCGCTCAACTGCCGCCCGCCAGATCAATGCCCGCTCCGAGACACTCGACGAACGCCCCGCTTATCGCGACGCCTTCCGGTCCAGCCGCTGCATCATCCCCGCAGACGGCTTCTACGAATGGACCGGCAAACGAGACGCGCGCCGCCCCTTCTGGTTCCACCGCGGCGACGACACCCTCCTCATGTTCGCCGGCCTCTATGTCGAAACCCGCCTCCCCGGCGAGACCGAGACCACCACCACCTTCACCATCGTCACCACCGATGCCAGTGGCCCCGTCGGCCAGATCCACGACCGCATGCCCGCCATCCTCGAGGACGATCAGGCCGTCGAGGAATGGCTCTATCCCTCCCGGCAGCCAGACCGTCTCCGCGCCCTCCTACGCCCCGCACCCGAAGACAGTCTCATCGCCCGCGCCGTCTCCAGACGCGTCAACTCCGTCGCTGTCGACGACCCTGCCTGCCTGATCGAAGCCGAGTCCGAAACTCAGGGCGCGCTGATCTAGCCACCCAGCGAGGCCGTCGATTCGAAAACAACAGAGGTTGGGTGCAGGGGCCGTGGGCCCGATCGGACCTGGTCGAGCGCTAGACCCTCGACCGAGTAAAGACCTTCTTCACGCCAGGGAAGAACTCTTTCGTCCCCACGATTTCCAGGTCCTCTACGTCACCGCGGGTCGTCACAAACTGCTGCAACCAGCGCCCCGCCGGCTGCGCCAGCACCACCGCCAGCATCGCCCACGTCGCCGCGTTGAAGAACCCATCGCGCCGTCCCGCCGCATCAGCCCTACGTTTCGCCAGCAGCGCCGCCGCCGCCGTGAAAAAACCGGTCACCGCGATGTTCGTTCCGCACAGCGGCGAGACCGCCAGCTCCGGCTGCCCCTGCTGCATCCGACGCAGCGCCTCGTGCGCACACTCGTCCAGCACGCCCGCGTCCAACTTGCCCAGGATGAAGAACCCGTCCCCGCTCGCCCGTCCGGCAATCCGCTGCGGCCCACGCCGCTCGAACAGCACCGCCACCGTGGCGTGCTCCAGCCCATGATTCCGACGCGTCGCATTGATCCAGCGTGCGAACATCGAGGTACGTCTCTCTCTCATCGCGATTCTGAACTGATCGTCGGAAGCGGCGGACTACAAGTATACGGCGCTGCTGGCGTCCGGCCCGCCGAGCTACGGTGCGCGACTCGTCCCCGGGACCGCCACCTCGAAGTCCGCGAACACCTGCACCCGCACCGTCGTGCTGCCGCTCGCGTTCGGCGAGCTGATCGTGATCGTCGCCGTCGCTCTCGATGCCGGTAGCAGGCTCGGATTGATCGTCACCTCAATCTCCCCCGCCGGGCAGTCTCCGGAGGTACAGGGCACCCCACTCCCCACCGCACTCCCCGCCGGTGGCGTCACCACCAGGAACCCGTCCGACGAACTCGCCGACCACGACAGCAGCCCGGTCCCGGTATTGCTCACCCGAATCCGTGCCGTCGCCTGGTCCGGCGTCCCGTTCGTCCGAATCGTCACGCTGCTCTGGTCCACGCCCAGCCGAGGGTTACCCAGCAGCAGACTCGCCACATTGCTCACGGACGGCCGCTGCGTCTGGTGCGCTGGCCTCGGCGTCGGGATGTCCATGTCGCGATACGGGAAGGCGAAATTTGTCAGCCGCACCGCCTCGTAGAACTGCGGCTCGGTGAAGTCGGGTAGCGTCGCCGGGACCGCGGCCCAGAGCTGTTGATTCTCCCGCACCGCCGGATTCGCCATGCACCCCCACACCAACTCCTGGTACGGGTACCGCGTCCGCGATTGCGTTCCGTCGCACTCATACCCTGCCCGCGGCCAGGACAGCGTCGGTTCAAGCGGGTGATTGCTCTTCTTCGATCCGGGTCCCGTGAACCCGTTGTATGCCCACACCGCGTAGTACCAGTTCTCGATGATCGCCGGGTCGCCGCCCGTATCCGTTCCCGCGATCGGCCGGAGCTGCGGCGCGTCGTTCCACTTCGATGCCAGAATCACCGCTCCACGTGCAATGTTGTGCGGGTAGCTGGTCGCCACCGCTGTCTGGTTCCCACTCGGTCGATCACCATCGCCCAACGGCACCGTCATCCCGCTCGTCACCTGCATCACCCCGTGCCCGCAGTCGAACGACACCAGCGCCGGCCCGATCGACTCGAATCGCGTCGAACGCGACGCCATCGTCAGCGACGACTCCACCCAGCCGATCGCCCGCAGCACCTCCACCGGCAGCGCGCGCGGCCCCTCCGCGCGATTCGCTCGGGTCCCGGTCTCCACCTGTGGCAACGCGAAGTACCCGTCGCCCGGCAGAAGCTGATTCGTCGCCGCACCGTCCAGCGCCAGCAGGTACCGAGTCCGTAGCGCATCCGCCTCGTATGTCGCCGGCCGGAGCGGGTCGAACGCGCATGCCGTCGCCACATCCGGCTCGCCACGGAGCCCAAGGAAGAAAGCCGCTCCGACGATCAACGTCAGCGGCAGCGCCCGCAGCAGCCTAGGCACCAGTCCAGCCCAGGAAGATCAGCTCCCGAGCCGACTCCACCGTTGCGCGCGTGCCGTTCCCGATCACCACCAACGTCTCGCGTCCCGCCGCCTGCGAGCCGTTCCCGTCGAAATGCCGAACCGCCAGATATCCGCCACCGTCGCTCCACCCCAGCGGCACGTCGAACCCGGATGTCGCCGCAGGCAACGTCACTGTCTCCGCTGCACCCACCACAATCGGTGCGGCAGAAGCGCCAATCGCCAGCGCACCATCCCAGCGCCACGCCGGCGCGTACTGCTCGCCCGCTACAGCCGGCGGCGGCCCGGCAATCGCCGAGGACCCGTCCAGCGACGCCAGCTGCGCGCGATGCACCACCCGCTCCGCATACAGTTCCGGTGCCAGGTACGCCACGGTGTTGCCGCCCGGCGCCACCCGCCAGTCACGCGCAATCTCGTCCGATGCGTGCAGCACCAACTCCGCCATCGCTCCGTCTGACACGCGCAACAGATCGGTCCCGCTCGGCGACAGTCGCGCGAACAGCACCGCACCGGAACCGTCGAACCCAATTGGGAACACGCCGAATGAAGTCGCGTCGCTGTGCAGTACCCGCCGCGCGCGAGACTCAAGGTCCACTCGCACAATCGCCTGCGTACCGCTGTCGTCCGTCCGGCGGTACGCCAGCATCTGGCCGTCCTCGCTCAGCACCGGTGCCGCCAGCAGGTCCGCGTCGCGCGCCAACCGCGTCGCGTTGCGTGTCGTCACGTCCAGCAGCCACAGCTCCGCCGGACTGTCTCGGTACGGCGCCGCTTCAGGCGGCAGCACCGTGTACGCCGTCTGTCCGGCCACCACAGCCGCCGCCGGGTTCAGTCCCCAGCCGGGCGCATGCTCCACCGTGTGGATCAGTGTGCGGTCATCGGTGTCCGTCGCAGACGTGACATAAATCGAATCAACGTTGGCGCCAAATTCTGCGACCACCAGCGTTGGCAGCCCCGGCTCTCTCACACTCTCGGGAGAACTCGCGCCGCGCAGACCGGCATGCAGCAGCATGCCTGCGGCAGCAACACCCACCAGCAACAGCGAAGTCAGAACAAGTCGAAGGACACGTGGGAAGCGGGGTTGCAGTGGCATAGGTGCTGACAGCCGACCAATGGCCGTTCGTGCCAGTCACCCCGCCAGGGCAGGCACGAATGGGAAGCTGTCGTCTGAGCCTTCCTCTGTGGTCGCCGGTTCAACCGGCCACGCGTTCAGAATTCGCTCGCCTGGGCAACGCTCGTCGCGTTTCCCCAGTACTGCTTACACAGTTAACACTAAGAATCCGCAGTGACCGGTGTCAACGAGAAAATTCTGACAACAAGCTCCAACCTCGGGCACTCCCCAAGTTGGAGCACCAATTCCTCCGCCAATCGCTTGCTACGCTGGAACTGTGATCCTTCGTTACCTCTCGGTCCTTGGCGACGCCCCCGAAGTGTTCGTCATCCTCATCGGCGCATTCGCGTTCTCGATGCTCGTCGGCCTCACCTTCCACGAATTCTCCCACGCCTTCGTCGCCGATTCACTTGGCGACCACACCCCTCGCCGCTTCGGCCGCGTCTCACTCAACCCCCGTCGCCACCTTGACCCGATCGGTTCCACGCTGATCTTCTTTGTCGGGTTCGGCTGGGCCAAGCCTGTCCCCATCAACCCCGGGTTGACCGACAAACCCCGGCAGGCACTCTCCATGATCTCCGCCGCCGGTCCGGTGTCGAACCTGATCCTCGCCGGTGTCGCTGCCATCCCCATCCGTCTCGGGTGGGCCGAATTCTGGCACCCGTTCGTCCCGGCTTCGCAGGCTCAGCTCTACGCTGAGGTCTGGACGCAGACGCCGCAGGACCTGATCGGCCTCTTCCTCGGCACCATCGTTCTCCTCAATCTCCTGCTGGCCACCTTCAACCTGTTGCCCATCGCGCCACTCGATGGGTTCAACGCCGCTGTCGGCCTCCTCCCCCCAGATCTGTCCCGCCAGTTCGCTCAGACCGCCGCCTGGGGCCCCGGCATCCTCATCCTGCTCATCATCGTGCCCAGGTTCGGCAACCTGCCGTTCGATCCGCTCTTCAGCGTGATCTCGCCGATCGTAAATTTCTTCCTCTTCCTCTTCGTCGGTGACGCCACCTCACTCCGGCTCGGCTGACATGCCCGCCGGCACCGCGCCCCGGCCCCGACCCCCACTCGCCCGCGCCATCTACCGTGCCGGCCAGTTCTTCCGAGGATTCGTCACCGCCGTCGACCCGCACGACGCCCGCAGCGTCGCCGCGCTCCTCTCCCCCGCCGAGCTACAGCTCTTCCTCGCCCAGCGCCCCCGCGACCGACGCCACGCCGTCCTCACCATGCGCCACCTCGAACGCATCGCAGCCCTCGAGGACGCAACCCCCTCCGAGGAGCTGCGCACCGCCGCCCTCCTCCATGACATTGGCAAGGGCCCGCTCCACGTGGAGGACCGCATCCTCTACGTCCTCCTCGAAGCCATCTCACCCACCCTCGTCGACCGCGTCGCCGACGAACACGCCTCCCGCTCGCGCCGCGCCCTCTGGCGCCTCCGACATCACGCCACCCTCGGAGCCGCCCAGCTCACCGCCGCTGGCTCCGCCCCCCGCGTCATCGAACTCACCGCCACCCACCACCTCCCCGCCCCTCCCGAGGACGACCCCGAGCTTGCCTGGCTCCTCGCCGCCGATGAATCCGCCTGACCTCGCCAAATCCTCAACCACCCTCCCCACCGACTGCTACGATGAGTCGCACCAACTCTGCCACCACCACCGGGCGCACCGCCGCCCGACCGAATCCCCACGGGGGCGACAGATGACCCAGGTTGCAATCCTCGGCACCGGCCTGATCGGCGCGTCCATCGGACTCGCGCTCAAGCAGAACTCCGATGTCAAACTCGACCAGATCGTTGGCTACGACCGAGAGCGTCGTAACTCCCGACAGGCCAAGAAGCTCGGTGCCATCGACAAGGAAGAGGGCAACCTCGCCAACGCCATTCGCGATGCTGGCCTGATCATCCTCGCTGCGCCCGTCCTCTCCAACCACCGACTGATCGAGGAGATCGCACCCTTCGTCGAAGAAGGTGCCGTCGTCACCGATACCGGCTCCACCAAGGCCGCCACACTGCTCCACGCTGCCGAACACCTCCCAAAGGGTGTGCACTTCATCGGTAGCCACCCCATGGCCGGCAAGACCGAAGTCGGCCCTGAACATGCGGACGCCGAGCTCTTCAAAGATCAGCGCTGGGTCATCACCGCCCCCTCTGGCGCCTCTCAGGACTCAGTCAAAGTAGTCATCAGCCTCGCCCACGGCGTCGGCGCACTGCCGATGATCATGGATGCCGAAGAGCACGACGCTTACGTCGCCGCCATCTCACACATGCCCATGGTCGCCGCCCACGCCCTCTTCCAGCTCGCCCGCCGCTCCGAGGCCTGGCCAGAACTCTCCCTCCTCGCCGCCGGCGGCTTCAAGA
>JABIST010000185.1 GCA_018700215.1 Dehalococcoidia bacterium
CGTCGCGAACCCGTACGCCCCCCGCAGCCCCACCGTCCCCGCCGGCCCATTCAGGTCCACCGTCGCCGCCGCCAGCAACTCCCGAGCCGCCGCCTCGCCTGCGATCGCATCCGAGTTGACCACCGTCACCTCGATCGCTCCCGCCCCGTCGATCCGAGCTTCGAACACCGGATGGTGCTGACCCAGTTCGTCTGCCGCCAGCCATGTCACCGCCATTGACTGATCGTGATTGAAGCGGAACTGCATCGCCTCGTGGTCGTGCAGCGCCGGGTACACCAGGAACCCCATCTTGTTCACGTCTTCCACCACCGGGCAGAAGCGCGTCTGCTGTGGCAGCCATGCGCGCCGGTTCTCACGCGCGGGCGCACGACCTACCCCCGGCCTCAGCGTGTTCAAGACAGCTCGCACCTCCATCGTCACCCTCCCTACGCTCGTCCGGCTGGCGCACCCACTGGTACGGCAGCCTCCTCGACCGGCACCCCAACCAGCGTCACCGGCTCCCGAGGTACAAACACCACCTGTCCAATCGGTGTGTCGTGCGTGAAGCAGATCGACTCACCCTTCTTGAAGGCGAAGCGGAACTCCGTATTCTGCGGATACCAATCCGTCTCGATCAGGCAGTTGAGGCAAGGGATTCCGTCGTCTCGCGGAACGTTGAACGGGCTCACACAGAGCGTGTTCCACTCCGGCGGCGTGATGAAGTTATGCGCACCCAGGAACCCGAACTGCGCCGCCGTCCCCGGCATCACGTTCGTCGACATCGCCGACACAAGCTGGTCGATCTCCTGTCGCGTGATCGTCGCCCGCTCGTCCCTCGCCGCCACCACTCGTCCCAGGCCGCCCCACCCTGACGATCCGCCCATCACCACGGAGAAGACCTCCGCGCTCTCACCCTCCTGGTCGGTGCTGGAAAGGCTGAACCGGAACGCGCCGTCGTCCAGCAACAGCACCTCAATCGCCTCGTTCGGCTGCAGCGGCGCATACACCAGGAACCCGGATTCCGAGGCGCTCTGAAGCTCAGGCTGAAGCTCCGCCCGCGCGCGAACATCGGCTGGCAGCCGCGCGCGAACGGGACGATGCCCTACCCCGGGCCGTCGATAGTTCGAAACAATCTTGACCTGCACGAACCCCTCCGAAGCCTGCCCTGCGATCGATAACGGGTGAGATGTAACAGGGCACCGATCGAATTGGAGGGGTAGAAGGTCACTTAATTCGGGACCCCGTTCTGCCCGGGACGACTAGGGACCAAAGCCACTGCGCGATTCGTCCGCCAGTCCCTACGGTTCCCGTACCCAGAACGTCGCCGCCCAGCGTGGAGGGCGCTCATGACCGAAACCGCCGACCGCGAGCTTGAGCAGTTCCAGCACAGACTGCTCGCCGATATCCAGCAGCCCGAGGGTCTGGCCAGCTTCCGCTGGAGCCCGCCGCCCACCGATCTCACCCCCACCGGCCCCGTCCTCCAGACCGCCGAAGAGGACGGCTACTCCCTCGCCGTCACTCGCGTCTTCGGCGAAATCTTCCGAGCAGTCCTCCGTACCCCCGAGGGTGATCGCCAGGCAACCGCCACCGTCGCACCCCCCTCGCAGCGCGCCCATCTGATCATGGTGAAGTGGGCGCCCGACGACCTCCAACTCCGCGTCACCTGCGACCTTGAACAGCCCGCGCCAGCTCGTACCGAGGAGGCCACGCCGTGATCCTCAGCGAACAAGACCAGGCCGAGATCGCCGCAGACCTCCGCGATCGACTCGATGGTCCCGTCGGCATCGAGCTCTGGACCAAGCCCCAGTCCGCCATCGCCCTCCCCGAAAGCGAAGCCTGCATCCACTGCGAGGATGCCGTCGCCCTCGCCCGCGAGCTCGTCTCGCTCCACCCCGATCTCTCGTTCACCGCCTACGACCTCGAACGCCACCCCGATCGAGCCAGCGAGGAGCAGATCGACCGCCCGCCCGTCACCGTCGTCCGCGCCCACAACCGGACGCTCCGATTCGTCGGCTACTGCACCGGCGTGCTCTTCCGCCCGCTCGTGGACGCCATCGTCTTCGCCAGCGCCCGCTCCACGCCACTCTCCGATCAGACCCGGCAAGCCCTCGATGAACTGCCCGAGCTGCTCAAACTCGATCTCTACGTCGCCCCATATGACCCGTACTCAGCGGACATGCTGCTGCTCGCCTACGCACTCGGCATCGAAAGCACCAACGTCAGAGTCACCGCATGGGAGATGGCCGAGTTCCCGCAGCTCGCCAGCCAGCGCGCCATCACCGCGGTACCAATGCTCGCGATCAACGGACGGCAGTTCCCCGGCCTCTGGAGCGAAGATCAGCTCGTCGAGCAGCTCAGACGCAGCGCCGCCGGCGACGACTCACCGGTCATCCGAGATCACGTGCTCACCACGCCCCTCGCCTCTGCTGATGAACAACGAGCCACTCCAGCCGGAACCGCTCCACGCGGCGGTGGCATCTTCATCCCCGGTCGCAGCTAGACAGCTCCCGAGTCAGGCTGAGTGCTGTCCTGCTGGACCGCTCCCGCGCAGATCATCGTCAGCCGGTCCAGCGCCGCCTGCGCCAACAGCTGCGATTGAACCTGTAGCCGCCCCTCGTCCGTATCGATCGACTCCCGCAATTGGGCGATCGACTCCTCGGTCGCATCCGGGCCAGCCATCGAGTGCGCAACCTCCGTCAACCGTCCGTCGATTTCCTGGACGGACACGTCCACTCCCTCTTCGCGAGCCAGCCCATCGAGCACAACCGCCCGACGCACGTTCAACTCCGCCTCTTCGGTCAGTGCGTCCCGCATATCCTCTAGCGTCTGCCCTCGCCCCTCAAGCCACTGCTCAAGCCCCGCCGTCGACTGAGACGCGTCCCCAGACTCTTCCGCCAGCAGCCGGTCGACCTCCCGCTCAACGAACACCGCCGGATAATCCAACTCCGCCTTCGCTAGCAGCAGCTCCACAATCCGGTCATGGTGCTTCGCCAACGCCGTCTGCTCCGCGCCCAGCCGTAGCCCCGTATCCACACTCGCCCGTAATTGCTCGACGCTCTCGATCTCGCGTCCCAGCGTCCGAGCAAAGTCGTCGTCCAGCGCCGGCAACCGCTCCTGCCTCACCTCGCGCACGGTCACTGTGTACCGCGCCTCCTGCCCCGCCAGCTCCGATGTCGCATAGTCCTCCGGCAGTCGCACCGCGAAACCGTGCTCCACCCCACGCTCAAGCCCGATCATCTGCTCCGCGAACCCCGGCAACGATGTCACCTTGCCCGGCCACAGCCGGAACTCCGCCCCCGACACGCTATGGCTCAGCCGCCCACCATCGAGGTCGATCGCAATCGTCACATCCGCGCGCACCGTGTCGTCCCACTCGATTGGTCTGTCCGCCGGCTCCAGCACCGCGAACCGACCACGCAGCTTCATCAGCTCCTCGTTCACCTCATCTGCCGAGTGTTCCGGCGCCACCAGCCGCGCCCGCAACGATCGGTAATCGCCCAGCGATACCGTCGGCTGCACCGCAACCGTCACGCTCACCACCAGCGGATTCATCGAGGTCACTTCGAACTCAGGGTCGCCCACCGGCTCCAGCTCTTCGCCGCTCACCGCCTCGTCATAGACTTCCGGGATCAGCGTCTCCAGCGCCGCCTGCACCACCCGCGACCGACCGAAGAGCTGCTCCACCACGTCCGGCGGAACGTCCTCCGGCTCAACGCCATCAGACTCAATCCGGCCCGCAAGCCGGCGAACCGCCGCCTCCAGCGCGTTCCGAAAGCGCTCTTCGGCCACCTCAATCTCCATCGACACCATCGAGTCCGGCAGTCGTTCGGTCGCTACAGCCATGTTCAGACCCCTAAACGCGCGCAGAGTATCACCGCTGCGATAGCAGTTTGGAAGGGACCAACGGCCCCCCCGCCTCGGCTACGAGGCTTAAGCTGATGCCCCGCCTCCCCCACCACGCCTACACTGACTCCCCGCACATCAGAGGAGGCGACGATGGCGGAACTCACACTGACAGACCTCGTAGCCAACCGAACCATGTCCGCCGGCATGGCCGCTCTGCTCGCCGCCGCTGCCGAGGAACGTCGCTCGCTCCTCATGGTCGCCATCCCCCGCATGGCCGGGAAATCCACCGTCATGGACGCCGTCCTCGAGCACCGCACCAAAGACTCCCCCATCTACTCCCTCGGCACCCGCCACGGCGACACCCTCGGCATCCCCGAAACATCCGAGCCCACCGGCTACCTCGCCTGGTCAGAAATCGCCAACCACCCCGTCACCGATAGCTACCTCTGGGGCGCGCCCGTCCGCCGTATCTTCGAAGCCGCGCACATCGGCGGCCACGCCATCGCCACCGCCCTCCACGCCGACGGCATCGAATCCGCCTTCGCCGTCATCGCCGAAAACGACGTCACCGACGAACAGGCGTCACAAATCGATGTCGTCGCCTACATCCGCAGCATCGGCCACTGGGAGACCCCCACCCGCCGCGCCATCGAATCCCTCTACGAGGTCGATCGCGTCGAAGCCGCCCGCCCCGTCGCCCGCCTGCTCCACCGCTGGGACGAACCCACCGACACCTTCGAGGTCGTCGCAGCCCCCTCCCAGATCTCCCTCGAAACCTACGAGGCCAGGCTCGCGCAATTCACCGATTAGGCAACTGCGCCACCCCACCCATCGCCGCTGACTGACCAAATCAGTACCGTGTCCCCTCCACCTATCATCACCACGGAGGAAACATGCCTCAGCCCATCGCCGCCTTCGACCGCCTCGGCACCGAAACCGCCTTCGAGGTACTGGCCCGCGCCAACGCGCTCGCCGCCGAGGGCCGCAGCATCATCAACCTCGGCATCGGCCAGCCAGACTTCCGCACCCCGGACCACATCGTCGAGGCCGCCAAAGCCGCCCTCGACCGCGGCGAGCACGGCTACACCCCCGCCGCCGGTATCCCACCCCTCCGCGCCGCCGTCGCCGCCGACCTCAAACGTCGACACAACGTCGAGGTCGACCCCAACTCCGTCCTCATCACTCCCGGCGCCAAGCCCGTCATGTA
>JABIST010000320.1 GCA_018700215.1 Dehalococcoidia bacterium
CGCCAGCAAACCTCTCACCCGATCGAACGTGCCATAGTTCCCGTAGTGCAGACCGTCCCAGCTCGCCGATTGCTCCAGCATCTCTTCGCGACGCTCCCGATTCGGTAGCGTGACTGCACTCTCAAGCAGCCCCATGCAGACGAATCCTGGCGTCTGATGACGGATCTCTTCGAACTCCCGCTCCCAGTGCACCAGGTGCTCATGTGCTGCAGCCTCGTCGCCCACCAACTGGGCAAGCCGCGCGCGCACTGCTGAGAGCCAGGACCGTGGATACGCCACCTCGGGCGGTATCTCCTCCAGGATTGTGTTCGCCAGCGCGAGATCCCCATCAAGCTCTGCCAGCCATGCGTTGGGAACCGCCAGCATCACGTGCTCACGTCGGCTCAGCGTCGCGCCGTCCAGTAGCTCCCGCGCCCGCTCTCGGTTGCCGCGGTGGATTTCGACGATCGCCAGTCGACCGCGGAGCAGCGCCGCGTAGCCTGCGTTTCCAAACTGTTCCGCTGCCCCCACCACTCGAGCGTCGAGTGCGGTCGCCTCATCAAAGGTTCCAACAAGGATCGGGATGCTGTCGGCTAGTGACCTCATGCTGAGTCCACGGCGATCACCTGCTTGTCGGAACTTCAAAGCCGCCTCGTAGAGCCGATCGCGATACTCATCCCACCGTCGCGCGGCATAGTGCCGCTGAGCATCCCAGATCGCCAGCCGCGCCTCGACATCTCCGAGCTGGTGAAGCTCGGCGAGCGCACGCACCTCTGCTGCCTGCTCCGGTTTCGCGCTCTCATCGGTTCCGTTGAGTAGCTCGGCCAGCAGTCGCGCTCGAAGTACGTCGTCTTCGTCGCCGACTGCCTCTAATGCCTCCGTAACCAGTCGCCTGCGTTCACCCGGCGCCGGGTATTGGAAACTCCGAGACACCCACTTGAGGATCGAGCTCGCCAGCTCGACCCCGCCTCCGCTCCCGCGGTGGGCTCCAACCGCCGCCCGGTAGTGACGCTCACCATCCGCTGCGTTGCCCGCCGCATACTCCGCCTCGGCCAGCCTGATCAACAATCGCCCTTCGCGTTCCAACGAGTCCGCCGGATCGCGACGCAGCAGTTCCAGGGCCCGCTCATACTGCTGCGCTGCCTCCCTCCATGCTGAAACTCGCCCTGCCGATTCCGCAGCCAACACCGCATACTCTGCTGCCTTGGAGTTCAACTGCGGCTCAAGCTCGGCAGCCTCCGAGTAGTGATAGGCGATCCGCCCCACGGACTGAGCTGCACCGTCGTCGCCTGCGGCCTCAAATCGAGCTGCAATCTGTGCGTGCAGCTCTGATCGCCCCAGAGCAGATAGCTCCTCAACCAGTGCGTCGCGGATCAACGCGTGCGTGAATCGATACCGAAGCCGCTGCGGATCCTCCACCACCAGACCGGCGCCGAAAGCGTCATTCAAGGCTGCCAGTACCTCGTCGCGGGCCCGCCCGCGGGCCGTAGCTAGCTCCGCGACCGCGAACTCCTCGCCGAGCAAAGCTGCCCACCCCAGGACATCTCGCGCAGCGCTGCTCACGAGCCGCAGTCGACTCTCGGCTGCCTCGCGCACGCCCTGGGGCAGTGCCTCCATCAGGCCAGTCGCATCCCCGGCCCGCTCGGTCGCCGCGGCAAGCTCTCTCAAGAACAGCGGGTTCCCGTCGGATCGCGACGACACCGCATCCACCAGCGAGCTCGCCGGCCTCGTGGAACTGCGCGACTCGAGGAATGACGCCATCTCCGATCGACTCAGGCCGGACAACTCGATCCGTTCGAACCGACGTGAACGGCCCAGTTCGCCCAGCGTGCTCAACAGCGGATGATCCCCCACCACTGGCTCAGCGCGGTACAGCACCAGCAGCAATACCGCTCGGTCGTCCAGACCTCGCGCGAAGTGCTGGAGCAACAGAGTGCTTGAGGCGTTCGCCCAGTGAAGATCGTCAAGAATGACCAGCGCTGGACCATCGTCCGCTGCCGACCACAGGAACGTCGAAACCCCCTGCAGCAGCAGCCATCGAGCCTGATCGGCATCCCCGGACGGCTCCGCCAGTGCCGTCTCCAGCCGCCCCGCCAGCTCGGGCACCAGCCGCGCAACCTCCGCGCCCTCCCCTGACAGCCAGGCTCCAACTTCGTCAGCCGTCGCCGCAGAAAGGAGGCTTCGAATCAGCTCGATCCACGGCCAGTAGGGCGGCGCTCCCGCAAGCTCCTGCGCGCGCCCGGACAGTACCCGCCCGCCACTCTCCACCGCCCGCGCGGACATCTCGTCCGCCAGCCGCGTCTTCCCAATCCCCGGCTCGCCGCTGATCGCGACGATCCCACCTTCGCCGCCTACCGCGCGCCGCCACGCCGCATCCAACGCCTGCAACTCGTCGGTACGCCCGACGAAGAGATCGTTCGCCTCTACCGCACGCATTCGCGCAGTCTCCGATCAGTGCAGCTAACCTAGCGTTCCGCCTGGTCGGCTCTCTGCGACAACAACCGAGATGCTACACCCCTCTGTAGCGACCTGCGGAATTTCCCGCGCGACTCAGCTCTTCCCTCAGTATGGGGCCGCTGCCCATTCCCAGAACCCACTCACCCATGCGATCATTGATCCCTATGGACGACATCAAGCAACGCGTCGCTGAACTCCTGGAACGTGTCCGAGACATTCAGGTGCGACTTTGACCTCCCTGCACAACAACAACGGCTAGCGGAACTCCGCGAGGCCGCTCAAGCTCCGAACCTCTGGGACAACCAGCAGAACGCCCAGCGCGTCATGAAAGATGTCGCGCGCCTCGAAAACCTCACCACCACCTGGGACACCCTCGAAACCGGCTCCTCCGATATCCAGGAACTCGTCGCCCTCGCCGAAGCCGAAGACGATAGCGACTCCCTCGCCGCCGACCTCGAGACCGAACTCGCCACCCTCGAGGTCCAGTTCGACGCGCTCGAGCTGACGCTCACCCTCGGCGGGGAATACGACGACCGCAACGCCATGCTCTCCATCCACGCCGGCGCCGGCGGCACCGAAGCTCAGGACTGGGCCGAGATGATGCTCCGCATGTACCTCCGCTGGTCCGACCAGCACAGCTTCAAAGCCGAAATCATGGCCATCAGCAGCGGCGAAGAGGCCGGCATCAAGTCCGTCGAAATCCGTATCACCGGCGACAACACCTACGGCCTCCTCAAGTCCGAACGAGGCGTGCACCGTCTCGTCCGCATCTCCCCCTTCGATTCCTCCCACTCCCGCCACACCAGCTTCGCCCTCGTCGAGGTCATGCCCGAGGCTGCCGCTGGCGATATCAACGTCGAAATCAAATCCGACGATCTCCGCATCGATACCTACCGCGCCAGCGGGAACGGCGGCCAGAACGTCCAGAAAAACGACACTGCGGTCCGGATCACACACTTTCCCACCGGAACTGTGGTCACCTGTCAGAACGAACGCTCCCAGAACCGAAACCGCGAGAGCGCCATGCTCGTACTTGAATCAAGACTGCTCGAACTCGAAATCCAACGCGTCGAGGCAGAGCGAGCCGAGTTGAAAGGCGTACACGTGGACATGGGTTGGGGTAACCAGATCCGCTCCTACGTTCTCCAGCCCTACCAAATGGTCAAGGACCTGCGCGCCAACGTAGAAACCAGCGACACCAGCGCCGTCCTCGATGGCGACATCGACGAATTCGTCACCGCCTACCTCCGCAGCCAGGTCGGTACCAGCGACGAGGCCGTCGCATGATCCCCCCGAGAGTTACGCAACGAGGCCGTCGCATGATCCCCCTGAGAGTTACGAACGAGGCCGTCGCATGACCCGCTCCTTCCCAGCAGCCAGCGCCACGCTCGTCGCCGCCCTCGTCCTCGCCACCTTCGTCGCCCTCGTCCCCGCCACCCCTGCCCGCGCGGGCACCTTCGAGGTCGGCGAGACCCGCATCGAAACCGCAGACCCCACCCTCGTCGGCTTCCGTATCCCCATCAACGCGAGCGCCGGACTCGAATCCGTTCGCTTCAACTACAAGGTCCTCAACCCGGACGGCAACGTCGGCGGCAGCGGCGATGCCCAGTTCGCTCCCACCAGCTCCACCGATGTCACCTTCGAACTTGAGACCATCACCGCGGATCGCTACATCCCCGTCGGCTCGGACTTCGTCATCGAATGGGAACTCACTGACAAAGACGGCACCACCTTCGTCACCGATGAAGAGCGCTTCACCTTCCTCGATGCCCGTTACGACTGGCAGAGCCGCACCCAGGGCAACACCACCGTCTTCTGGTACGGCAACGAAGACACCGCTGCCACCGCCGCCTTCGGCGCCGCCTCCTCCTCCATCGCCGATGCCGAAGCGCTCCTCCAGACCACCGTCCCCTACCCCGTCAAAGTCGTCGTCTGGCGCTCCGAATCCGAAGGCAATCTCGCCATGCGCCCCCGCGGCGACGCCTTCGATGAGCGCATCCTCACTGGCGGCCAGCGCGTCGCTCCGGACCTCCTCTTCGTCTTCGAACCCAACATCGATGTGATCCGCCACGAAGCTGCACACATCGTCACCAAGGTCGCCGGCGATGGCCCCTTCACCCGCCTCCCCTCCTGGCTGGACGAAGGCACCGCCGTCTACATGCAGAACTCAACCGGTCGTGGCTACCTGGACGCCGTCAGCTTCGCCATCCAGACCAACACCCCCCTCAACCTCCGCTCTCTCGCCGGACAGCCAAACGACCCGGATAAAATCAACCTCTTCTACGGTCAGTCCGGCTCCACGGTCGCCTTCCTCATCAACGAATTTGGCGAGCAGGCCTTCGCCGATCTCTACGCCACCGCCAAAGCCGGCTCCACCACGGACCAAGCACTCCAGACCGTCTACGGCTTCGACACCAACGGCCTCTACAACCTCTGGCGCGAAGACAACGGC
>JABIST010000195.1 GCA_018700215.1 Dehalococcoidia bacterium
CCAACGGCGCCGGCAAGTCCGTGCTCGTTCGTATCGTCCTCGGCGAACTCGAACCCACCGAGGGCGTGGCCAAGCTCGGCCCCAGCATCGACGTCGCCTACTACTCCCAGCAGCACGAGACGCTCGACTACAACTCGACGCCCATCGAGGAGATCCGGCGCCTCAAACCCATGCGCGAAGAAGCCGCCATCGCCTTCCTCAGCACCTTCCTCTTCGATCACCCGCGCGCCCTGCGTCGCGTCGGCCTGCTCAGCGGCGGCGAAAAGAGCCGCCTCCAGCTCGCCAAGCTCATGCTCGCCGAAGCCAACCTGCTCATCCTCGATGAGCCCACCAACAACCTCGACATCCCCTCCGCCGAGGTCCTCGAAGACGCCCTCGACGCCTACAAAGGCACCATCCTCGCCATCTCCCACGACCGCTATTTCCTGGAGCGCATCGCCGCCCGCCTCGTCCAACTCGAGGACGGCGAACTGACGGAGTACCTCGGCGGCTACACCGCCTACCTCGCAGGCACCGCCACCGAGACATCGACGGTCTAGCGCGGCCCGCGTGTGTGGACCGGGTGCGATTAGACCTCGCGACGAGGTTCTCAAGGCGCGGAAAATTGCACTTCGTCCAACTGCAGCGTCGCGCGGACGGTTCATTCGAAGCTGGATTGCTGTAGCGCTTCCACGATGCCCGCAGCTAGGTTGCTGACGAGAGTCGCGCGCTCTAGGTTCTCGAGCGATTCGTGCATGATTGAGGAGGCTGCGGCTTCCGGCGGAGCGCTTCCCAAGTGCTTCTCCACCCGTCGAAGTCGATCGCTCATCCGGGTGAGCTCTCGAAGCATCAGTGTCGTTTCTTCGCCACTCGGGACCTGCTCCAGAGCCTTGAACTGCCTCGCAGTGATGATTGGGGAGGCGGCGGCTCTTCCCTCGAGTGCCGCTTTCAGCTGAGTGGATGCTCTCTCAGCGGCAGCAACGTAGGTCGTGTAGTCACCCGACTCGTATTGAATTGTGTTCTGGTCATCGACATCGAACGGTAGTTCTTCGAGTTCACTTGCTTCTATGAGCTGGACCAAGGGGACACGGGCTGCGTGCGCGATCGCTACCTCATAGAAGACGTTTGGATTCCGCCCCGTCAGGTCGGCAATCACGGCGGGACCGTCGATGATGCGGTTGATGACGGTGTCAGTGATGCGCCCAGGAAGATCGATCTCATCCGCCCGCTGTGCATCATTGAGGCCGGCACCGAGCGCGGCTGGCTTGGCGATCGAGTGAAGTACGAGATCCGACGCGAACCGCGCTTCGGAACCGGCGCCGCCGATGCGGGCCACGAAGAAGGCTACCCGGTTAGCGGTCGATTCTTCAGTCATTGTGATTCCATTCTTCTGGGCCGTCGCCGTCCCCGTGGTGCTTTACGCTCAGATAAACGATAGCGTCGTCAGTCAAGTGGCAGACAATTGACCGCCCGCGACTCTGTGTCCCTGCCACCATCCCCCTCTGTCCCCCGCCGGGCGGTCACCGCGCTCGCCGCTGTGCCATGCTGTCGCTCCCACCGAGGAGCACTCCCATGACCGACTACACCTCCGCCGCCGGACTCCGCGTCGCCACCATCCTCCACGACCTCGTCGCCAACGAGATCGCCCCCGGCACCGGCGTCGCTCCCGAGGCCGTCTGGGACCTCCTCGCCGAGATCGTCCGCGACCTCGGCCCTCGCAACGACCTGCTCCTCGCCCGCCGCGACGAGCTCCAGGGCGAGATCGATGGCTGGCTCGCCCAGCGCTACGGCGCGCCCATCGACCCCGCCGAGTCCCGCGCCTTCCTCGAGCAGATCGGCTACCTCGTCCCCGAGGGCGATGACTTCGAGGTCACCACCACCAACGTCGACCCGGAGATCACCACCATCGCCGGCCCCCAGCTCGTCGTCCCCGTGGACAACGCCCGCTACGCCCTCAACGCCGCCAACGCCCGCTGGGGCAGGCTCTTCGACGCCCTCTACGGCACCGACCTCCTCCCCGAGGGCCCCGGCACCGAGAAGGGCGACGCCTACAACCCCGCCCGAGGTGAACTCGTCATCGCCCGCGCCAACGACCTGCTCGACGAACTTGTCCCGCTCGCCTCCGCCTCATGGGCCGATGTCCGCGCCTTCCCCATCGAGGATGGCGCACTCCGCCTCGGCTTGGCTGGCGACGCCCTTGCCGCGCTCGCCACTCCCGAGGAGTTCGCTGGCTACGTCGGCACTCCGGACGCGCCATCGAGCATCCTCCTCCGCCACAATGGCCTCCACATCGACCTGCTAATCGACCCCACCGATGACGTCGGTCGTGCCCACCCCGCCGGCGTGAAAGACGTCATCCTTGAAGCCGCCGTCTCCACCATCGTCGACTGCGAGGACGCCGTCGCCGCCGTCGATGCCGAGGACAAGGCCGTCGTCTACGCCAACTGGACCGGCCTGATGAAGGGCGACCTCACCACCAGCTTCACGAGGGACGGCGAGACCGTGGAGCGCGCGCTCAACCCGGACCGCACCTACACCGCCCCGGACGGCAGCGCCCTCACCCTCCACGGCCGCAGCCTCCTCCTCACCCGCCACGTCGGCGCCCACGTCACCACCGACGCCGTCACCACCGAGGACGGCGCGGAGATCCCCGAGACCTTCCTCGATGCCGTCGTCACCTCCCTCGCCGCGATCCACGACCTCCGAGGTCCCGGCGCCGGTCGCAACAGCCGTGCCGGCAGCGTCTATATCGTCAAACCAAAGCAGCACGGCCCCGACGAAGTCGCGCTCTCCGTCGAACTCTTCGCCCGTGTCGAAGCCGCCTACGACCTCCCGCCCGGCACGCTCAAGCTCGGCATCATGGACGAAGAGCGCCGCACCACCGTCAACCTCAAGGAGTGCATCCGCGCCGCCGCGGACCGCGTCATCTTCATCAACACCGGCTTCCTCGACCGCACCGGCGACGAAATTCACACCCACATGGAAGCCGGTCCCATCATCCCCAAGCCCGAAATCAAGGCCGCCCCCTGGATGGTCGCCTACGAGGACTGGAACGTGGACATCGGCCTCGAAACCGGCCTCCCCGGCCACGCCCAGATCGGCAAAGGCATGTGGGCCATGCCTTCCGAGGCCAAAGCCATGCTCGAGGCCAAGGTCGGCCACCCCCAGGCCGGCGCCAACTGCGCTTGGGTCCCCTCACCCACCCTCGCCACCATCCACGCCATCCACTACCACCAGGTCAACGTCCCCGACCGCCAGCGCGTCCTTGCCGACCGTGGCCGCGCCAGCCTCGAGGACATCCTCACCCCGCCGCTGCTAGCCGACCGTCCCCTCACCCCCGAGGAGATCCAGGCCGACCTCGACAACAATGCCCAGGGCATCCTCGGCTACGTCGCCCGCTGGGTGGAGCAGGGCGTCGGCTGCTCAACCGTCCCCGACATCAAGGACGTCGGCCTCATGGAAGACCGCGCCACCCTCCGCATCTCCAGCCAGCACATCGCCAACTGGCTCCGCCACGGCCTCGTCACAGAACCCCAGGTCACCGAGTCCCTCCACCGCATGGCCGAAGTCGTCGATCGCCAGAACGCCGGCGACGCCGCCTACACCCCCATGGCCCCCAACTTCGACGGCAGCACCGCCTTCCAGGCCGCCCAGGACCTCGTCTTCAAAGGCCGCGAACAGCCGAACGGCTACACCGAAGCCCTCCTCTGGCAGCACCGTCGCGCCTTCAAAGCCAAATCGAGCTAGCCCCCGAGGAGCCGCCAATGAACTTCGCTACCTACCCCAGCCTCGAGGACGCCACCGTCTACATCACCGGCGGAGCCTCGGGCATCGGCGCCGAAATCGTCCGCGCCTTCGCCGACCAGCGCTCCCGCATCGGCTTCCTCGATTTCGACGTCGTCCGAGGTGACGCCCTCACCGCCGAACTCCGCGAGCAAGGCGCCGACGTCCACTTCGAACCCTGCGACCTCCGAGACATCGATGCCCTCCGACAGGCCTTCGTCTCGCTCGAGGCCACCCTCGGCCCCGCCACCGTCCTCATCAACGGCGCCGCCCGCGATGACCGCCACGACTGGCAAGACGTGACCGCCGACTACTACGACGAGCGCATTGCGACGAACCTGCGCCACCAGTTCTTCGCCATCCAGGCCGTCGCCCCCGGCATGATCGCCGCCGGCAAAGGCTCCATCATCAACTTCGGTTCCGCCTCCTGGTGGCGCGCCGTCGGCGGCATGCCCGCCTACACCACCGCCAAGGCCGGCGTGCACGGCATGACCCGCTCCTTCGCCCGAGACCTCGGCAAGCACCGCATCCGCGTCAACACCATCGTCCCCGGCTGGATCATGACCGACCGCCAGAAAGAACTCTGGGCCACCCCCGAAGCCCTCGAACAGACGCGCCAGAACCAGTGCCTCCCAGACCTCATCGACCCCGTCTACCCCGCCAGGATGGCCCTCTTCCTCGCCTCCGATGACGCAGCCATGTGCACCGCCAACAACTACATGGTCGAAGCCGGCTCCGTCTGACCCAACCGGTGGTTGTCACGCAGACGCAGTAAGCTTGGAGACATGTTCCGCTTCGCTGCCCTCGCGGCCCTGCTTGTCGCTTCTGCCCTCTCGATCACTGCCTGTATCGACTACTCAGACGATCCGGACGACACGGACGACATCACCCTCCTTGCGAACACGGAATTCGGCCTCTACGGAGCAGGGGCTGTACACATCTCCTCGTTCGCTGCTCTCCAGGACTTTGTGCCCTTCGAGATCGCGCTCCCGGAAGCGCCTCCTGACGGCACCTATCTCAGGGGAGTGACCGTCCACCTCGGAGGGATGGGTGACGAAGAACGACAACGTCGCAGCACGAAAGCGATCCTCTCATTCAGCACACTGGACGATCGCGGTCTCTTCCACGTCGAACAGGTGCTCGCGCGCGCCGAACCTCAAGGCGTACTCGTCCTCGTCGACATCAGTGGTATCGAGGGCAAACTCATCGACTACCGCGCCGACGAGAACCGGCTCTACTGGCGCGCCTGCGGACGGAGCTTCGTCATGGGCTACCCGCTCGACTATCTCGAGGACGCAGCCGTCACCGACTTCGCCGCCTCCCTCAGCGCGACCTGCGAGTAGCTCCAACTGCCGGGGTGAGCACGCTCCCTCGAGGTACCTGCGCAACCAGGCCGGAACGGTCTACGAGCCTGCCGAAGGCAGTCTGGTCGTCTGCAGCGCCGCCAGCTGCCACCCGTCGCCCGCCGACACCAGCGTCGCCGTCAGCCGCACGTCCAGCTTCACCGGCGACTCAGCGCTCCCAGCCACGAGGTGTGCGATGCCATTGAGGACGGCGCAGCCCGGATACTCCCGCTCCGCCAGCTCCTCGATCTCCCACTGCTGATATCGCCGCCCGCCCTCGAACGCCGCGATCAGCTCAGCCTTCGTCTCGATGTTCGAGCGCGAGTGAACGTACGTGAAATCGTCCGCCACCAGCGGTGCCCACGCCGCCATGTCCGCAGCCAGCGTCGCCGCCGCCCACGCCCGAAACGTCTCGCTCGCTGTACCCATCGAGTCCTCCCCAATCTTTCGAGCAGTCTACGACCCCCGCGCGCCAGCGCTACCGCTGCTACTGCCTCACGAGTGCCATGAAGCTTCCGATGTCGCTCGTCTCATCGAGCTTCCACGCCGCCTCCAGCAGTTCTCCCGCACGCGCCTCGCCAACCACCTCGCCTGCCAGCTCCGAGAACTTCGTCTCCAACTGCGCATCCGTCATCGGATTTTCCGGCGACCCCGTCGCATGCTCGATATGAATCGAGTGCTCCGCGCCACCCTCCAGGCGAATCGTCACGTACACCTCGTCCTCCCGCACCGCCTTGTCCACCGTCGCCCGCACTTTCGAGCGCAGCGCCACCACCTCCGGATCGCGCACCCGAGCATCCGAGAACTGCGCATCGTGCCCCGCCCCGTCGATCAGCGCCGCCGCCGCACAGTGCTGGTGCGAAAACTTCCCCTCCAGCCCCACCTGCGGGTCCGCCCGGTTCATCAGCTCCAGCACCAGCGGATGAACTCGCGCCTCAATCGCCTCCACCTGACCAGCTTGCAGGTCATGCGCGTTCCGAAGCTGAATCACCGCATCCTGCAGCGGCTGCGACACGATCCCGTTCGCGAACGGCTTCAGTGCATTGTTCAGCAGCTCCCACCGCTCCCCCTCCGCGCCGATTCGCTCGATCCACCCCGCGTCATGCCCGTCCGGCGAGTGCACCGCCCAGAACCCGCGCCGACCTTCGAGGAACGCTGGTGGCCCCGTGAACCCCGCCTCCGCCAGGTACGCCGCCCGCAGCCCCGCCGCCGCTGAGTGCCCCGCGTGCAGCGCCTTCCCATTCGTCCCAAACGTCTCCCGCACCCCCGCCGCGTGCGTCCCCGCCAGCCCCAGCGCCTGCTCCACTGCTGCCCCTGGCAGCCCGGACGTTACTGCTGCCCCCGGCAGCCCGGACGTTGCGGCTGCCGATGACAGTCCGATCACCCGAGCCGCCGCCGCCACCGCCCCGAACACCCCCGCCGTCCCCGTGATGTGCCACCCGGCGTCGTAGTGCCACGGATGCACGCTCATCGCCACCCGGCACGCCACCTCGCCGCCAATCGCGAACGCCGCCAGCGTCTCCAACCCCGAGGCGTGCCGCTGTTCCGCCGCCGCCAGCGCCGCCGGCCACGTCGGTGCACTCGGGTGCAGGATCGTGGGGAAGTGCGTGTCGTCGTAATCCTGCAGATGCGCCACATACCCGTTCAGCAACGCCGCCCGCTCAATCCCCACGCGCCCCCGCCCAATCACCGACGCGACGCCGCCGTCCGACGAACCGCCGCCGTCCCACGACTCCAGCATCCCCACCGAAGCATCCACCGATGCCGACAGCCCCACGGCCAGCACATTGATCAGCGTCCGCTTCGCCTCGTGCAGTACCTCGCCCGGGATCGCCTCCACCGGCGTCTCCGCCACAAACCGCGCCACCGCTGCTGTCGCTCCCGAATCAGTCATCGCCCCACCTCCCCAGCGCTCGTTCTCTCCGCGTCATCGCCCGCAGAGCCTATGCCATCACGGCTCTCGACTCGACCACGCGACGACGTGACACTCCGGTCGAACAGCGAGGTTCATGTAAGTATTGGTTGTGAAGTGTCAGTAAAATATCCGGCTTTCGTCAGCGTAATCGACCGGCTTCGCGGGGTGACCCGCTGCCGGTTCCACAGCCGATCGGCTGAATATTGTCTGTGTGATATCCCGCCTGTCGCGGAGCAGAGTCACCAGGAAAGGCTGAGGTGCAGCGAGATGAGTCAGGAAACGCCCCCGAGCGGATGGAACCCGCTCAACCGATTCAAGATCGCCCCCAAACTCACCGTGATGTTCGTCCTCGCGGGCCTAATCCCACTCGCCATCGTCGGCTTCCTCGCCTACAACCGCGCTGCCGACGCCATCAACCTCGAAGCTGAGAACAAGCTCACCGCCGTTGCCGCGCTGAAACAGATCAGCGCGAACGCCTGGTTCAGTGAACGAGTGCTGGACCTCGAATTGCTTGCTGAGTTCCCCTCGACGAAGGAAGCAGTCCAGGACTACGCGAGCGTCTTCCCATTCGGCGTCGATTCGCCTCAGTACGAAGTGATGCAGCAGGAGTGGAATGACCTCTTCACCGCCTACAACAACGAGAAGGGGTACTACGACCTCTTCTTGATCGGGCTGGATGGCACTGTCGTCTACAGCGTCACGCATGAGGCAGACTTCGCCACCAACATGGTCGACGGACAGTACGCTTCGTCGGGCCTTGGCGTGGTCTCACGCGCGGCGCTTGGCGGCAATTTCCTCATTACGGACATCGAGTCCTACGCTCCCTCCGCCGGCATCGCTGCCTCCTTCATCGGTCAGCCGATCAAGGACCACAGCGGTAACGTCATCGGCGGTCTGGTGCTCCAGCTCCCGCTCGACCAGGTCAACAGCATCATGCAGGAGCGCACCGGCCTCGGTGAGTCCGGCGAGACCTACCTCGTCGGCCAGGACACGCTGATGCGCAGCGACTCTCGTTTCTCCGAGGAGTCGACGATCCTCGTTTCAACCGTCGACCACGAGCCGGTGCTGCGCGCGCTGAACGGCGAGTCTGGCGTGACGACGGCCCCCGACTACCGTGGCATCGATGTTCGGAGCGTCTACTCACCATTCGAGTTCCGTGGCCTCCAATGGGCGATTCTCTCCGAGATCGACGAAGCTGAGATCGCCATCCCGACCGTCTCACTACGCAACATGATTCTGATCGTTGGCGTGATCGCCGCCATCGCACTCGCCGCAGCGGCCTTCTTCCTCGCCCAGACATTCTCCAAACCGATTAGCAAGGTTCGCGATGCCCTGGTCGCGGTCTCCACTGGTGACCTGACGCAGGATGCCCGGGTCGACGCTCAGGACGAGATCGGCGACATGGCCCGCGCCTACGGCGACATGCAGGCTTACCTGCGTGAAGCCGCCGCTGCCGCTGACCAGATCGCCGTCGGCGACTTGAACATCGATGTCACGCCGAAGTCCGACAACGACACGCTCGGCAATGCCTTCGTCGGCATGCAGGGCTACCTCAACGAAATGGTCGACCACGCTGGCCAGATCGCGGACGGTAACCTCACGATCAACGTCACTACTCGCTCAGAGCAGGACGCCCTGGCCAACGCCTTCAAGACGATGGTGACGAACCTGCGCACCGTCCTCGGCGAAACCCAGGGTGCGGCCAATTCCCTGAGCGTCTCCAAGGACCAGCTCGCCAGCATCGCCGAGCAGGCGTCCACCGCCACCCAGGAGGTCGCCACCACCATCGGCCAGGTCGCCGAAGGCTCGGCCGACCAGGCCCGACGCGTCCAGGACGTCAACGAAGCTGTCGAGCGCCTCAACAGCTCCGCCGACGAACTCGACCGCCAGGCCCGCGAAGAAGTTGCGACCGCCGCCGAACGCGTCGCCACCGGTGCCAACGAGGCCAGCGAGGAATCGCAGGGCGCCTCCGACCGCGCCGAGCGTGGTGCACAGATGGTTGATGAAACCGTCGAGGGCATCGAGCGCATCAAGGCCACCATCGACTCTGCCTCCCAGGAGATCTCCGTCCTCGGCGAGCGCTCCCAGGAGATCGGGAAGATTGTGGCGGTCATCGAAGACATCGCCGCTCAGACCAACCTCCTCGCCCTCAACGCAGCCATCGAGGCCGCACGAGCCGGTGAGCAGGGACGCGGCTTCGCCGTCGTCGCCGACGAGGTTCGGCAACTCGCCGAACGTGTCGCCGGCGCCACCAAGGAGATCGCTGGTCTCATCAGCGGTGTCCAGGAAGGCGTCGACTCCTCCGTCAAAGTGATGGAAGAGGGCGTCCGTGAGATGGAGACCGGCACCCAGGCCGCCGCGGAAGCGCGCGATGCGCTGCAGGAGATCCTCTCCTCAGTCAGCACCGTCGGTCAGCGCATCGAAGAAATCACCACCGGCGCCGGCCAGCTCGAGCAGGCCAGCCAGTCGATGGTCAACGTCATCAGCGAGGTCAAGGAAGTCGTCGCCAGCACCGCCGAATCAGTCGGCGGCATCGCCGCTGTCGCCGAAGAGAACAGCGCATCTACTGAGGAGGTCTCGGCCGCCTCGGAAGAGATGTCTGCACAGGTGGAAGAGGTCACTGCCTCCACGTTGGAACTCGGTCGAATCTCCGACCGACTCCAGGAGCAGCTCTCCGCATTCCGCCTCGAATCAGGATCGTCCGCGATCCACGAAGTCGACGCGTCCGACTCCCCCGAGGAGGACCGCGCCGCCTAACACTGCTCCTAGTCCCTGGTAGCGGAATCGGGTCGGGCGTCCTCCAACGCCCGGCCCGCTTTCGTTAGCCGCCCCCCCCCACATCCCCACCCCTGCTAGCTTCGCCTCGCCGCCACCCGCCGATGCGAAACGAGCTACCGATGCCTGACACCGCGAACCACCTCGACCGCTACCCCGCCCTCGCCGAAATGCAGGCCGTCCCCCTCTTCGGAAACCTCGGCTACCAGTTCACCGACGCCGGCGAAGGCTGGGCCGAAATCACCTTCACTGCCTCGCCCGCCGCCAACAACCTCTACGGCATCGTCCACGGCGGCGTCTGGCTCGTCCTCGCCGACTCCGCCATGGGCGGCGCACTCGCCACCGTCGCCGCCCCCGACGAACGCGTCATCACCGCCCAGTCCGACTTCCGATGGCTCCGCCCCCTAGAAGGCCCCACCATCCGCACCCACGCCACCGTCCTCAGACGCGGCCGCACCCTCTCCCACTGCGAAGCCCGCCTCTACGACACCACCGACCGCCAGATCGCCCACGCCACCGGCACCTACGTCATCCTCCCGCCCGAGTAACCCGGCCTTCGACGAAGGTCCGTCACACCCGAGGTCGGCCGCCCCTACCGTTCGCTGCTCACCGCTGCTGCACTAGTCAGTGGAGGGCACCATGACCTACCGAGTACACCGATTCAACATCAGAATGACGCGTGACCAGGACGCACTTGAGCAATTCCTGAACGGACTCGATGGAGAGGTCGTTTCCGTCATCCCCAACGTCACCGTCCACATCTTCTGGATCCACCGCGTGGACTTCCTGCTCATCGTCGAGAAGACGGATTGAGCTCCCCCCCCCCCCCCCCCCCCCCCCC
>JABIST010000324.1 GCA_018700215.1 Dehalococcoidia bacterium
GAGCGCGCGCTGGAGCACGCGACCGCGGTGCTGTCGGACGGGGGGGCGGACGTGATCGGCGTGCGCACCGATGTGTCGAGCGCCGAATCGGTGGAGGCGCTGGCGAGTCGGGCGGTCGAGACGTACGGCGCGGTGCACGTGCTCTGCAACAACGCGGGCGTGGCTGGTGACCTCGACTTCCTCAGCAACCGGCGGGCGCGCGTCTGGGAGCAGCCGATCGAGGATTGGGAGTGGACCTTTGGGGTCAATCTGTGGGGCGTTGTCCACGGGCTGCGCGCGTTCGTCCCGCTGATGATCGAGCATGGCGAGGACGGGCACATCGTAAATACCGCGTCACAGGCGGGGCTGATGTCGGGCGCCGGTGGGGTGATCTACGGCGCGACGAAGCACGCCGTGGTGCGGATCACGGAGGCGCTCTACCAGCAGTTGCAGCTCGATGGTTCGGCGCTATCGGCCTCGGTGCTGTGCCCGGGGATCATCCGCACGCGGATCTTCAGCTCTGGGCGCAACCGGCCGGAGGAGGGGCAGACGGGCGGTTCGGGCGGCGCGGCATCGGCCAGCGAGGAGGCTGCTCGCGAGGCGGATCGCACGTGGCAGAGCGACGGGCTCGAGCCCTCGGAGGTGGCAGACGACGTGCTACGCGCGATTCGCGAGCAGCAGCTCTACGTGCTCACCCGGGATGTGCCGCTCGACCCGATCCGGACGCGGATGGAGAACATCCTCGAGCAACGCAATCCTGTGCCGATCGCGCCACGGGGGCGTCTGTACGACGAAAGCGACTCCTCGACGAGCGGCTAGCTGTTGGCACCGAGTTTTCGCTTGCCGTAGTAGGGCAACTCGAATTCCTTCTTCTCGAGCGCCTCTTCACGGGCCTTCTTTGCGGCCTCTGCGTCATGGCGTGCGCCGAATGGCTGCGTGGGGTCTGTCATGACATTGATGCAAGCTGGCTTGCCACTCGCAAACGCTCGCTCAAGAGCGGGCTGAATATCCTCGGAACGGGTGACCAGCTCCCCATGCGCGCCCCAGCCTTCAGCCACGAGGTCGTACCTGGTCTCGCCCAGCTCAACGCCGACGACACGTTCATAGTTTCGGATATGGCCGTGCCGAATCATGCCCCAGCCCTGGTCGTTGTTGACGACGACCACGACGGGGATGTTGTGGCGCACCAACGTGTCGAACTCGCTGAAGTTGAGACCGGCTGAGCCGTCGCCGGTGATGCAGAGGACTTGCCTCGTGGGGTTGGCGATCTTCGCGGCCATTGCGAAGGGCAGCCCGACACCGAGACAACCGAGATAGCCGATGCCGAGGTAGTCCCTCAGGTTCTCAATCTGGGCCACGGCGGCCATCCAGAGCTGGGTTTCGCCGCCATCGTTGGAGATGATGGCATCGTCGTCCAGGAAACCGCAGATTTCCTTCATCAGCCGTGCCTGGTGGACGGGCTCAGATGCAGTGGCGTCGGCATCCCACTGGGCGCGCCCCGCATCGGCGACCGTGTTGAGGGCGGTGATCCAGCGCTCGTGATCGCGGAAGGTCAGCCCCTCGGAGCGTTCGATCATCTGCAGCAGCGTCTCGTTCAGGTCTCCGACGAGGCCCAGGTCAATTTCATGGGCGCGACCGATCTCCTCTGCCTCGATATCGACCTGAATGACTTTCGCATCGGGCGGGAAGATCAGGGGGCCACCGAGCGCGCCCATGCCCGTGAACATGCCCACGCGGGCACCCAGCAGCATGACGACATCGGGCGGACCACCGGCCAGCTCGGCAGCCTGTGGCGAGGCCAACACCTGGACGTTGCCGAAGCCGAGGTCGGTTTTTTCGTTGACGGCGCCGCGCGCCTTCATGTTGAGGCAGACGGGGATCCTCGTTAGCTCGGCAAACTCTCGGAGGGAGTCCGAAGCGTCGGAGAAGTTGACGCCGCCGCCGGCGACGATGACGGGGCGTTCGGCGTTCGCCAGCTCCTGCAAGGCCTGGTCGATGGAATGGGTGGAGGCCGCCGGTTTGCCCTGGGGTTCGAAATTCTGGATGGGTGGCAGGTCATCTTCCTCGACGGGCGTGAACAGAATGTCGATGGGGATTTCAAGGAAGACAGGACCCGGCCTGCCGGAGACAGCATGTCGCCAGGCCATGGCGACGTACTCGGGAATCCGTTCGGCATGGAGGATGGTCCGGCTGAACTTTGTGACGGGTTCCATCAGCCCGATCTGGTTCATGGTCTGCAGCGACAGCTTGTCTTCATCGCGGATGGGGCTGCGCCCGGCGATGCAGATCATGGGCACTGCATCCATGTAGGCGTTTGCGACACCTGTCACCGCATTGGCCACACCCGGGCCGGCAGTGACGAAGGCGACGCCTGGCTTGCCGGTCGCACGTGCATAGCCATCTGCTGCATGGGTGGCCGCTGCTTCATGACGCACATCGAAAATGTTGATGCCGTGGTCAGCGCATGACTGGAAAATCGGGTCGATGTGCCCGCCGGAGAGCGCAAACGCCTGTTTGACGCCTACTTTCTCCAGCGCCCGAACAATCATTTCGCCGCCGTTGATCAGTGCCATCTTCGATCTCCCCGTCTGAGTTCCGATGCTGCTACGCGAACACAGAGTGACTGGAGGGGCCAGAGCCACTGGTCACAGAACGGTGGGGGGACGCGCGGGTCACGGGACGGTGGGGAGCACGCTGAGCCGGGCGGGCGGGGAGATGCGGGACTTCGGAAGTTGGGGGGAGGTGGGTGTGGAGGAGCGTCGGGTGGCGGTGTTACTCGTGCCAGAACTGATCGAGGGCCGCAGCTACAGCCTTGTGCTGGGACAAACCGAGCCGGCGGCCGAACTCCCGCTCGATGTCCGTGCGGTGTTTCTCGAGCGCATCGGCGTATCTGCGCGCGCCTTCGGAAGTCAGCACGACCAAGACGCCCCTTCGATCTCCCGGGACGCTCTCGCGCGTGACGAACCCGGCGTCCGTCAGCCGGTCGATCAGGCGCGTCATTCCGCTGGACGTGAACAGCGACTGTTCTTGCAGTTCCTGCATGCGCAGTCGCTGCTGCGGCGAGTCAAACAGGCGCCCCAGTGCATCCATCACCGCGAGCGAGATTCCTGAATGTTCCTGCAGCGTTGCTTCCACCGCGTGCAGCACCCGCGCATTCGCGAATAGAACTCCCCGCCAAGAATCCCACCATGCCGGATCGGCCGAGACTGTTTCTGTTGCCATGCAGTTACTTTACTCCGAGACAGATGCATGAGCAATTATTGCTACCTCACTATTTCTGTTCGCAATAGTTGACAAAACAAATAATGACACGTACAACACTCGCAGGACGAAAGTCACGGACCGGGACGACGAACGTCATAGTTCGTCACCGGAGGGGCGAATGCCGACACGAAGATGCGGAATCGTGAACGCTCTCATCAAGGGAATCGGCTGAGCGCCCCGGCAGGCGCGCAGCCTTCAACCAGACGGACTCACGCGGAGTAGGGATTGTTCGATGACTACCACTGACAGCAGCATTCAGGCCGCGACCGAATTTCCAATCGAGTGGGGCGACCCGGCGGACGAGCAGCTCTTCTGGTTCCAGGACAACCTGCACTTCCCGCTCCCCCAGACGCCGCTGAACGGGACGATGTTCCAGACGGCCTTCGAGATCGGCGCCAGTGCCGCGATCGGCCGCCTTTCGATGCCGATCTCGGGCCTGCGCACGACGATGCAGAACGGTTATCTCTTCCTCGCGCCGGTGCCGATCCTCGGAAGCCCCGAGGAGATGGAGGCGCGCTTCGGCGAGATGCAGCGGATCACGATGGAGCTGGCGCCGACGGTCCTTCAGGACTGGCGCGAGACCTTCGAGCCGCAGGTCGAGCAGTCAGGGGCTCGGATCCTCGACTTCGACTACGCAGGCAGCTCCACCGCTGAGGTTGCGGGCTTCGTCGTGACCTTCAAGCAGGCGCTGGTCGATGTCTGGGACATCCACATGCGAGTCAACATCCCGGTGATGAACGCCGCGTTCGGCCTTGAGCACTTCCTCGGCGAGGTGCTGGGCGACGAAGCAGTGCCGGAGGCACGGCAGCTCCTGCAGGGCTTCCCAAACAAGTCGGTCGCACTCGGCCAGGCGTACTGGACCCTCAGCCGTTGGATTCGCTCGACCGACGGCCTCGCCGATGTCGTGCGAGCGGCCCGGGTTCACGAGGGCGCGCTGGAGCTTGACGATCACCCTGCCGCGAGCGAGTTCCGCTCGCGCTTCGCCTCCTTCATCGACGAGTGGGGCTGGCGCTCCGACGTCTTCGCAGAGGTTGGGCACCCCTCGTGGCACGAGGACTCATCCACTCCGCTGACGCAGCTCAAAGAATACGTCCGTAAGGACGACACCGAGGACCCATTCGCGGCGCACCAGCAACAGGCCGAGGAGCGCGACCGTCTCACCGCAGCGATGGCCGAACGGCTGCCGGATGAGTTGCAGCCCCAATTCCACGGCATGCTCGGAATGGCGCAGCAGTACATCCCGATCGCTGAGGATCACAACTTCACGATCGACCAGAAGTTCTCGACCATCGTTCGCCACGGCGTGCTCCAACTCGGCGACAAGCTCGTCGCGGATGGCGTGCTGGGCAATCGCGAGGATGTCGCCTATCTGACGTTCGAGGAGATCGAAGCGATCGCTGGCGGTGGTCCCTCTGCTGGTTTCGCGGACCTCGTTCGTGAACGGCGGCAGGAATTCCTGAACCAGCGCAACATCACGCCCCCGCCGGGGATCGGCACACCGCCGCCTGCAGACATGCCGCCAGACCCGTTGGTGACCAAGTTCTTCGGATTCGGTGTCCACCAGGACGATGACGCGAGCACTGTCACCGGCTATCCCGCCTCGAACGGGGTGGTGACCGGAGTCGCGAAGGTCGTCTTGACGCTCGATGAGGCGGACAAGCTAGAGCCGGGTGACGTGATGATCTGTCGGATGACGATGCCCGCGTGGACGCCACTCTTCGGCATCGTGGGTGCCGTGGTCTCCGACAGCGGTGGCCCGCTTTCGCACTGCGCGATCGTCGCCCGCGAGTACGGCGTCCCCTGCGTCGCCGGCACCCAGGTCGGCACATCCGTCCTCAAAGATGGAATGACGGTGCGTGTCGATGGCGCGACCGGCATCGTGCAGATCCTCGACTAGCAGACACACAGTTCCGCGGCGATTCGACCGCCGCGGAACGCGCCGCAAGGCCTGATCCGAGATTTCCGAACCGGGAGGCACCCATGGGTATCCATTGGTTTGACGAAGGACCTACCGAGGTCGCGAGCGTCGGCGGCAAAGGCTCGAGCCTGCTCGAGATGATGAACGCCGGCCTCCCGGTCCCGCCCGGCTTTTGCATCGATGTCGAGGGGTACCGCAGCTTCGAGGACGCCGCGGGGCTCGCTCCGCTCGTCTCGCAGCTCGCTGAGGCGCCCGCGCTCACCAGCCCCAGCGGAGCGGCCGAAGCGGTCTTACCGCTGCAGGATCGGCTCGGGAGCACGATGCTCCCGGCCGCCCTCCGTTCGGAGATCGAGGATGCGTACGATGACCTCTGCGATCGCGTCACTACCAGCTGTCTCGTTGCCTCCCGTTCCTCGGCCGTCTGCGAGGATGGCGCAACCACCTCCTTCGCCGGCATCTATGAGACCTACCTCCACCTTGAGGGTGCCGAGCCGGTCTCCAGTTCAGTGCTCGACTGCTACCGCGCGCTCTGGGATCCGCGGGCGGTGCAGTACCGTGCGGCACGGGGGATCGACCAGACCGCCGAGCAGATGGCAGTCGTCGTCATGAGCATGATCCCGGCTGACGTGGCCGGTGTGGCTTTCTCCGCCAACCCGATCAGCGGAGAGCGCCGCGAGGTTCTGATTAATGCCTCGTGGGGGCTCGGCGAAGCGGTGGTCAGCGGCCAGGTGATGCCGGACAACGTCGTCGCCTCCAAGCAGGACGGCGGCGTGATCGCATACGAGGTCGGCGACAAATCAATCGAGATCGTCCTCAACGAGGCTGCGGGCTCCGGGACCATCCAGCGCTCCGTGGATCCGGCCCGCGCCGCCGAGGCCTGCTTGAGCGAGGACGACGTCGCCGCCGTGACCGAGCTGGCACGACGAGCGGAGGAGCACTACGGCCTGCCGCAGGACATCGAGTTCGCGCGCGTGGGCGCCGATTGGTTCCTGCTTCAGTCACGCCCGATCACCGGCCTCAGTTAGCGTATGGCCAGCGGCGCACCGCAGTCCGCTCTGCCGGCAGCAGCCGCAACCGGCATCCCGAGCGAGCGAGTGTTGCTGGCTGCCGTGGCGACCGGCGCGGTGCTGGCACCGCTGAACTCGACGATGATCGCCGTGGCCCTTCCCGACATTCGGGACGAGTTCGCTCTGAGTCACACGGCGATCGCCTGGCTTGTCTCCAGCTATCTGATCACGATGGCAGTCGCGCAGCCCGTCGCCGGGTCGTTGGGCGATCGGATCGGACGCGCACGCGTCCTGAGGTTCGCGCTCTTCGCCTTCCTCGTGGCGTCGCTGGCGGCCACGCTGGCGCCAACCTTCGAGGTGCTCGTCGCGCTTCGCATCGCGCAGGCTGCCGCCGGCGCCGCGTTGATTCCGAACGGAATGGCGCTGCTCCGTATCTTCGTCCCGGAACATCGACTCGGTCGCATCAACGGGCTGTACAACTCGGTGATCGCCGTTGC
>JABIST010000325.1 GCA_018700215.1 Dehalococcoidia bacterium
GCAACGGCCTCGAATGTGTTCGGCGTGGAGCTGGGCGAGGTGACGGCGGATCAACGGCGACGCGCGAAGGTGTTCAACTTTGGGGTGCTGTACGGGCTGACGGCGTTCGGGCTATCGCAGCGCGAGGGGATCGACTTCGACGAGGCGAACACGTTCATCGACGCGTACTTCAAGGCTTACCCACGGGTGCAGGAGTGGCGTGAAGAGACGGTGGCCGAAGCGCGAGCACAAGGCTATGCGGAGACGTTGAGCGGTCGTCGCCGACCGATTCCTGACTTGAACGCGAACGATCACAATCGCCGTCAGGCGGCCGAGCGGATTGCGATCAACATGCCGATCCAGGGGACGGCGTCCGACATCATCAAGATCGCAACGAACGCGATCGATATCGAGCTGCTGGAGCGGCGGAACCAGGGCAAGCTGGCGCGAATGGTGTTGCAGGTGCACGACGAACTGATCTTCGAGCTACCTCGGGCGGAGCTGGACGAGGTGCGTGAGATCGCCCACCGGCTGATGCCTTCGATCGAACTTGCGGTGCCGCTGGACCTCGATGAGAAGGTGGGCGTGTGCTGGGGCGACCTCGAATGATCGGTCTGCGCCGCCACCGCTGATGCCTGAACTACCCGAGGTCGAGACGACTCGCCGCCATCTGGTGCCGCACATCGTGGGTCGCACGATCGTGGAGGTTGTGATCCACGCGGGGGCGGATCGGCTGGCGATGACACACGCACCTCGGGAGCTGGAGGCGGAGCTGAGCGGGCGACGGATCGAGGCGGTGGAGCGGCACGGGAAGTACCTGCTCGCGAGCCTCGACGATGGACGGACGTGGGTGATCCATCTGCGGATGAGCGGATCGCTGGTGATCGCACCGCCCGGGGAGCCGGCACATGCGTACGAGCGGGCGCGTGTGGTGTTCGACGACGGCACGCTGATGCGATTCAACGACCTTCGGAAGTTTGGGACGTGGCACCTGGTGGAGGATGCTCGGGAGGCGATGCCGAACGCGGGGCCGGACGCGCTTTCGGACGAGTTCAGTGCTGGGTGGCTGCGAGAGCAGCTCGCGCGGCGGACGATTGCGGTGAAGAGTGCGCTGCTGGATCAGAAGATCGCGGCAGGTGTGGGCAACATCTACGCGGATGAGGCGTGTTTCATCGCGAAGATCGACCCTCGGACGCCGGCGGATGAGGTGGGGCCGCGGCGATCGACACGGCTCCACGCGGCGGTAATTGAGGCGCTGCGACGCTCGCTGGACGACGGGGGAACGAGCTTCTCGACGTACCTCGATGGTCTCGGGCAGGAAGGGACGCATGTGATGAACGTGCACGTGTTCCGCCGCGAGGGGCAGAGCTGCGATCGCTGTGGTGGGGAGATTCGGAAGGTGCGGCTTGGTGGGCGAGGGACGCATTTCTGTCCGGGATGCCAGCGGCGCTGATTCAATCAGGGTTATTACGACCCTGGGGAGTTCCCGGTTGCTCACGGTAGGTGGGCGCTGGTACGTTTCGCGCGATTCTTCTGACCAGCCCGATTGCGGGCGACGGAGTGGCGGCCGTGGTCTTGTTGTTTGTGTCAGCAGTGCTTCTAATCGGAGTGCTCGCCTACCTTGGCGTAGCGCTCTATTTTGCTGAGATTTTTACGCGCTCCAAGCGCCGACGCGTCCAGGGAACTCCGGAAGACTTCGATATTCGGTTCCAGGATGTGCAGTTCCTGACGGCAGACCGGATGACGTTGGCTGGCTGGTTCCTTGAATCGCCGGGCGCCCGGGCAACGATCATCGTGATCCACGAGCGCGACGGGAACCGTGCCGATACGCGTCATGGGCTGTTGGAATTGCAGGCGGACTACGTGCGCCGGGGGTTCAACGTCTTCTCGTTCGATCTGCGAGGGCGAGGCGAATCGGCAGGACGACGTGACCATCTGGGCGCTACGGAGCGCGTGGACGTGCAGGCGGCACTGGCCTACGTGCGGCGACGCACCTCGCAACTCCCGATGGTGCTGCATGGCTTCGGATTCGGAGCGGGACTGGCACTGCAGGCGGCGCCGGGTGCACCGGATGTCGCGGGGGTGATCGCAGATTCTCCGGTCGCGTCGATGCGGGATCTGCTGCGATACCGGTACCGTCAGATGCCGGACTCGATGTTCCGGCTGACATGCTGGCTGAGCCGTCGAATCTTTCGCGGCGACGTGCACTCGCTGGCGCCGATCGACGTGATCGGTCGGCTCGACACGCCGGTGTTGTTCATCCACTCGGAGATGGACGACGAGATTCCGGAATCACACACGCTGAACCTGTGCGCCGCGTCGCTGAACCCGTTGCATGAGACGTGGCGGTTGGATGACTTCCAGGGACACTGCACCTACTACGTGGAACATCCCAAGGAGTACCTGGAGCACTGCCAGGTGTTTGTCGATCGAATCGTCCCGGCGCGGTTCCTGGCGCCAGTGGAGACGCTGCCCAGCCCTCGAACGATCCAGGCCGGCTAAGCGGCTTCGCCGCCACCACTGATGTCGATCAACGACTCGATCACGGACGTTGCTGGGATTCGCGTCGGTCATTGGACGAACCGTCGCGCGGCGACTGGCTGCACCGTGGTGCTGTGCCCGCCGGGAACGGTGGGCGGCGTAGACGTACGCGGGGCCGCGCCGGGGACGCGCGAGACAGACCTGCTCCGGCCGGAAAACGCGGTGAGCGAAGTACACGCGATCTTGCTGTCTGGCGGCTCGGCCTTCGGGTTGGCGGCCGCGAGCGGGGTGATGGAGGAGCTGGCCGAGCGAGGCATTGGTCTTTCGTTCGGTGGGCACACGATCCCGATCGTCCCGGCAGCGATTCTGTTCGACCTGGGAGTGGGGCGGGCGGCGCATCCGGACGCAGACGCTGGACGACGCGCGGTTCGTCGGGCGCGTGGCGGGGTGATCGACGTGGGCTCGGTGGGCGCGGGCACCGGGGCGACGATCGCGAAGTCCGCGGGGCGGGAGCATGCGCTGAAGGGCGGCATTGGCACGGCGAGCGAGCGGCTGGACTCGGGCGTGGTGGTTGCGGCACTGGTGGCGCTGAACGCGGTGGGCGGGGTGCGCGATCCGCAGACCGGGGAGCAGATTGCGGCACCTCGGGGGAAGCGGCGCGAGTTCCAGGACCTGGACGAGCTGGTGCGTGCGATGCCGGCAGTGCCGCCGACGCCGGGTGAGCACACGACGCTGGCGGTGGTAGCGACGAATGCGCGGCTGACGAAGACACAGACGAATCGGATGGCGACGGTGGCGCACGACGGGCTGGGATCGGCGATCTGGCCGGTACATACTCGTGCGGATGGGGACGTGGTGTTCGGCCTGGCGACGGGCGAGGTGGAGGTGACGGCGGCGGAGCTGACGGGCATTGAGGCCTACGCGACGCGAGCCGTGGAGCGAGCAATCGTCAACGCAGTGCGGAGCGCGGAATCGCTAGCCGATACTCCATCTGTGGCCGAATGGCGTAGTGGCCGTGGGAGCAAATCGCAGCGGCGTTGACTCGGACTCGGGTGATCTTATACTGATGGCGTCGGTCGACCGGCAGGGGCGGCGGCCAGACAGATAGGACGATTGAGCAAGATTTTTCCCCGCGATCAGAGACCGCCTGGATCCATTTTGGACTGGGACGGAAGGACATGATGGCGAAGCGAATTTCCGTACTTGATATCCAACGCATGCGGGACCGTGGTGAGCCGATCACCATGCTGACCGCGTATGACTATCCGACTGCACGGATGGCGGATGAGGCCGGCATTCCGGTGATCCTGGTGGGCGACACGCTGGGCATGGTGGTGCTGGGCTACGACTCGACGATTCCAGTGACGGTCGACGACATGATTCACCACGGCAAAGCGGTGGTGCGCGGCACACAGCGTTCGCATGTTGTGGTCGACATGCCGTTTGGTTCGTACCAAGGCGGTTGGCAGGACGCGCTGAAGAACGCGACGCGGATCATGCAGGAGACCGGCTGCGGCTCTGTGAAGCTGGAGGGCGGCACCCGCTCCGCAGAGACTGCGCAGCACCTGGTGGACGCGGGGATCCCGGTGATGGGGCACATTGGCCTGACACCGCAATCGGTGAACCAGATGGGTGGGTTCCGGGTGCAGGGGAAGACGCCGCGCGATGCGGTGCATCTGATCTCGGACGCGAAGGCGCTGGCAGAAGCGGGCACGTACGCGATTGTGCTGGAGCTGGTGCCGACGGCGCTGGCGCAGATGATCACGCAGCGTGTGAAGGTGCCGACGATTGGAATTGGTGCTGGGCCATTCTGCAGTGGGCAGGTGCAGGTGTGGCACGACATCCTGGGGATGTACGACGATCTGAAGCCACGCCACGCGCGACAGTTCGCGGAGCTGGGCACGGCTATTCGCGGCGCGATCTCGACATACCGCAAGCAGGTGGAGGCGGGCGAATTTCCGACGGCGGACGAGTCGTTCTACATGGACGAGCGTGCGTTGGAGCTGATCAAGCTGCAGCTACCGGAGCTGGACGGCGATCTGAGCGATCCACAGCGAGTGCTGGCCGAGCACGATTACGAGCTGGTGGCGCGCGCATCGGAGAACGTGGACGAGCGTCACCCGACGGACGCCGGGTAGGGCGCCTCAGGAGATTTGAGGGCGTCCATGCAGGTCGTCCGGACGATCCGCGACTATCGTGCGGCGCGAGCTGAGCTGGCGGGGCCGGTTGGCCTGTTTCCAACACTGGGCGGTGTGCACGACGGGCACCTGGCGCTGGTGGACCGTGCGCGCAGCGAGTGCGCGAGTGTGGTTGGCTGGCTGTTCCTGAATCCGACGCAGTTTGGGCCGAACGAGGATCTCGATCGGTACCCACACGATGAGGCGTTCGACCTGGCGCAGCTTGAGGCGCATGGGGTGGACCTGCTGCTGATGCCGTCGCAGGAAGAGATTTACCCGGCGGGGTTCGACACGCTGGTACACGTGGGCGGGGTCACGGGGCGGCTGGAAGGTGAGCGACGGCCGGGGCACTTCGATGGCGTGACGACGATTGTGCTGAAGCTGCTGAACATCATGCAGCCAGACCGCGCCTACTTCGGCGAGAAGGATGCGCAACAGCTTCGGGTGGTTCGTCAGCTTGTCCGCGATCTGAATCTGCCGATGGAGATTGTGGCGTGCCGCACGGTGCGTGATCCGGACGGGCTGGCGCTGTCATCGAGGAACGCTTACCTCTCGGACGAAGAGCGGGCGGACGCGCTGGCGCTCTCGCGTGGGCTGCGGCTGGTTGAGGCGGCATTCGCCTCGGGAGAGCGGGACGCGGACCGGCTGCGGGCGCTGGTACGAGGCGAGATGGAGGCGGCACCGCTGGTGCGCGTCGACTACGTGTCGCTGTCGGACGATGAGACGCTGGAGGAGTTGTCGGGGGCGATTGAGCCGCCGGCGCTGCTCTCGCTGGCGGCGCATGTGGGGCAGACGCACCTGATCGACAACGTGACGTTGGGGCATCGTGAGTGAGTGGCGGCGGTTCGTCGATTTCGGCGAGCACTGATCATTGCTAGGATGACACAGGGTTCGGAGAACCCTGGTTAGCGATATCCACGCTACGGAGGTCATGCATGTCCGGTCACTCGAAGTGGTCGTCAATCAAGCACAAGAAGGCGGCGATCGACTCGAAGCGCGGTCAGCTCTTCACGAAGCTTGGGCGCGACGTGATGATGGCTGCCCGTGGTGGTGGCGACCCAGAGATGAACGCCGGTCTGCGTCTCGCCATTCAGAAGGCGAAAGACGCGAACATGCCAAACGCGAACATTGACCGCGCGGTGCAACGCGGCTCGGGCGGCAGCGAAGCGGACAACCTGGAAGAGATCACGTACGAGGGCTACGGGCCGGGTGGCACCGCGATTCTGGTGGATGCGGTGACCGAAAATCGCAATCGGACGGCGGCAGAGATTCGGCTGGCGTTTTCTCGAAGCGGCGGCAACCTGGCGGAAGCCGGGGCGGTGGGCTGGCAATTCGAACTGCGGGGCGTAATTGCGGTTGATGCCACGGGGCAGGACGCAGACGAGATTCAGCTCGCGGCGATCGAGGCCGGTGCGGACGATGTCGACGAATCGGGCGACGGTACGACGATCGAGGTGATCACGGACCCGGGGGCGACGGAGCAGGTGCGACAGGCGCTGACGGAGGCCGGGTTCACGGTGGAGAGCGCCGACGTATCGAAGGTGCCGCAGAACACGGTGGCTCTGGACGAGAAAGCCGCGCAGGCGACGTTGAACATGCTGGAGAAGCTGGACGACCTGGACGACGTATCGAAGGTGTACTCCAACGCTGAGTTCCCGGACTCCGTATTCGAAGCCGCGGCGGGCTAGGGCCACGAGCACCTTGTGACTAGCTCCAACAGTGCGGGCTCACCGACACGACGAGTGCTGGGGATCGATCCTGGCCTGACGATCACGGGCTGGGGCGTGGTTGATGGCGATGGCTCGGCAGCGACCGCCGTCGAGTACGGCGTGATTCGGACGAAGACCAAGAGTTCTCGAGCGGAACGCCTTGGGCAGATTGCCGAAGGGGTACGGGCGCTGATCCGGGAGCATGAGCCGGCGGAGCTGGCCGTGGAACAGCAATTCGTGGCGGTGAACGTGCGTTCGGCGATGGTGATCGGCGAGGCTCGCGCGGCGGCGATGGTTGCGGCAGCGGACTGCGCGATTCCGGTGTTCGAGTTTGCACCGACGGCGGTGAAGGAAGCGGTCACTGGCTGGGGCGGGGCGCCGAAGGAGCAGGTACAGCAGATGGTGATGGTGCAGCTTGGACTGGTGGAGTTGCCGGAGCCGCTGGACATCAGCGACGCGCTGGCGATTGCGCTGACGCGACTGGGCGAGCTGCGGCTGGAGCTGGCGATGGCGCGCTCATGATCGTCTCACTCTCGGGAGTGCTGGCGCGATGGGATGCAGACACGTCGGTGGCGTGGGTGGAAGTGGGCGGTGTTGGCTACGAGGTGCTGATTCCGGTGTTCGCGCACGGCTGGCTGGAGCAGCACGCGATTGACGATGAGTTGCGGCTCTACACGTACTACCACGTCTCGGAACGGCAGCCGGCACCGTTGCTGATTGGCTTCCAGCACGAGCAGGAGCGGCAGTTCTTCCGCAAGTTCATCGATGTGCCGGATGTGGGTCCGGTGAAGGCGGTACGGGCGCTGACTCACCCGGTCTCGGAGATTGCTCGATGGGTTGAGGCGGAGGATGTGAAGGCGCTGCAGCAGCTCCCGGGCATTGGACAGCGGCTGTCGCAGACGATTGTCGCGAACCTGCATGGGAAGCTGACGCAGGAGGCGATGCTGGGCGACGACGCCCCACCAAGTTCCGAGCGAACCGCGGCGGTTGGTGCGTTGTTCGTGGATGCGGTGGACGCGCTGATGTCGTTGCAATACTCGCATCGTGAGGCCGAGCAGCTTGTCACGGCGCGGCTGCGAGGCGAACCGGAGACGATCGAACTCGAGGAGCTGCTGCGGTCGATCCTCGAGCAGCAGGCGCCCGCGTGACGAGACTCGGTTGATGTTCCCGCGTGATCGATGGCCGACGCTGCTGGGGATATTCGGCGCGGTGGTTGCGCTGCTGACGCTGGGACTCGGTGGTCACATTCGCGACACCGGCTGGTCGGAACAGTCGCTGCTGGGGATCGATCTTGGATCGTGGGGCGTCGCGGTCAGCGTGCTGGCGCTGTTCCTGATCCTGCAGATCACGCTGAACGCGCGGACGGCGCTGGTTCGTGAGCGGCGCCTGGTGGAGGTGGCCGCGGAGCTGCGCGAGACCGGGGTTGTGCTGGAGCGTCTCGCGACGGTGGACCCGCTGATTGGTGTGCTGAACCGGCGGGCGTTCTTTGAACAGCTTGAAGCCGAGGTGCAACGGTCAGTGCGGTACGGGCACCGGCTCACCGCGCTGATGATCGACCTGGATCACTTCAAGGAGTTGAACGATCGCTACGGGCATGCGACCGGCGACCAGGTGCTGATCGCGACGGGGAGCTGCATTGTGGAGAACCTCCGCAGCTCGGATGTGGTGGGGCGATACGGCGGCGAAGAGCTGGTGGTGTTCCTGCCCGAGACCACGACCGAGGATGGGGGACTGGTGGCCGAGAAGTTGCGGGCGGCCGTGGAGGGGCTGGCGATTGAATCGGACGACACCGGGCAAGCGGACGCGCTGCCGGTGCGAACGACGATTTCGATCGGCGTTGCGTCGCTGCCGGACAAGCCGTCCACTGGCGAGCAGGATCTGATTCGCCTGGCGGATGAGGCGCTCTATGCGGCGAAACGCGAGGGGCGGAACCGTGTGTGCATCGCATCCGGGAGCGCGGGAGCTCGATAGATTCGGGGCCAGCTCGGTGGCCTCGCTGGTGGTGACGGCCCGCAGCCGGACGGGTGGACGAGGTCTTACACTGGGAGGGCACGGGAGGCCGTCCGAGTGACCACCACTGAGACAGAGACAGAGTCCGAATCGCCCGCCGAACCACGATCGTTCGAGGTGGTCAGCGACTTCCAGATGACCGGAGATCAGCCGAAGGCGGTCGAAGAGATCGTCGCCGCGCTCGAAAGCGGCGAGCAGGCGGTGACGCTGCTTGGCGCCACCGGCACCGGCAAGACGTTCACGATGGCGAATGTGCTGCAGCAGTATCAGCGGCCGACGCTGGTGCTGGCTCCGAACCGGACGCTGGCGGCGCAGCTTGTCAGCGAACTCCGGGACTTCTTCCCACACAACGCGGTTGAGTACTTCGTCTCGTACTACGACTACTACCAGCCCGAGGCCTACATCCCCAGGTCAGACACGTACATCGCGAAAGACGCGGATATCAACGACGAGATCGACAAGATGCGTCATGCGGCGACGAAGTCGCTGTTCGAACGGCGGGACGTGATCATCGTCGCGTCGATTTCGTGCATCTACGGCCTGGGCGAGCCGGGCGAGTATCAGTCGTTCGTGGTGAAGCTGTTCAAAGGGCGGCACGTCAACCGTGGGTCGCTGATCCGGCAGCTGATCGACATGCAGTACGCGCGGAACGATATGAGTCTGCTCCGCGGGACGTTCCGGGTGCGCGGTGACTCGTTGACGATCTTCCCGGCATACGAGGACCTGGGGATTCGGATCGATTTTTTTGGTGACGAGATCGAGC
>JABIST010000161.1 GCA_018700215.1 Dehalococcoidia bacterium
GGACTCGGTGTTCCGGTCGCTGACGGTGGATCCGACGGACTCGCAGACGGTGATCCTGGGGACGGAGCGGAACGGGCCGGTGGTGAGCCACGACGGTGGCGTGACGTGGACGCGGACGCGGGAGGGGATGCAACACGACCCGGAGGGCTACCCGGAGTTCTGGGACATCGCGATTTCGCCGCACGATCCATCGCTGGTGATTGCGGCGACGCTGGGCTCGCCGGGGCCGGTGGCTAGCGGCTGGCCGAGTTCTTCGGCGGGGGTGTATCGGAGTACGGATGGCGGGGCGACGTGGGCGCGCTCGAACTGCGGGCTGACGAACTCTCGGATTACGTCGGTGAGTTTCGATGCGGTGGATCCGGATGTGGTGGTGATCGGGATCGAGGGTGGGGCGGCTTCGTTCACGCCGGCGCCGCCGGAGGGTACGTCGCTGGGCGGGCTGTTCCGATCGACCGACGCGGGACTGACGTGGGTGCAGACCTCGGCGGGTGCGAGCGCGGATACGAGCGGGTTCTGGCGGATGGAGTCTCGGGACGTTGGGGACATCCTGGCGACGGTGCTGACGTTCGGGATGGACTACACCGACCTGGAGCAGAACCTCGGGTTCATGCGGAGCGAGGACGGTGGGGCGACGTGGACGGCGTTCGCTGATGAGCATCGGACGCGGCAGATCACGTCGCTCGATGTGTCGGCGGACGGGCAGACGATCTACGCGCACGATCGGAGTGGTTTCACGAACTGGCGATCGGGCGATGGTGGCACGACGTGGACTTCGCACTTCCACCCAAACGCGAACGGGCCGGTTGCGGTGTCGCCGGCGAACGCGAATCTGGTGCTGGCTGCTGGTCGGACGACGTTGTGGCGGTCGACGAACGGGCTGACCTCGCAGGTGCAGGTGCTGGAGACGGGGATGACGAGCAACGGGGGGCAGGGGGTGATTCACGACATCGAGTTTTCGGAGTCGAACCCCTCGGTGGTGTATGTGGCGACGGACGGGTATTTGGTCTATCGCAGCGACGACGGTGGGGTGACGTGGTCGTTGGTGGCGGATGTTCGAGGGGATGTGCTGGGGGTTGGGGAGTAGGAGCTAGCCGATCAAGAACCAGCCGAGTGTGTTGTTGGTTTCGTCTGATTCGTCGACTGCTTCGCGTGCGTCGATCTCGATCTCGCCTGCAGGGTCGGAGTTGTGCTGGCAGAAGCCTGAGGTGGGGACGAATACCTCGACGAACGCAGTCTCATCGGGACTCAGCACGGGGACGGTCGCGCTTCCGTCGAAAGTGGTGTCTGCGCTGAAGATGCTGACGAGCACTGTCGATGAGGCGGCGGCGGCGTTACCGATGTTCTGAATCGCGAACAGGGTTGTACATCCCTCGGAGCTGCCGACGAGTTCGACGCCGGCATGCGCCGGGTCGAATTCGTTTGGGACAACCACGAGGTCTGGAGTGCCTTCGAGAGTCAGTTCGAAGTCAGATCCCAGGCATACGGTTCCGAGCGAGTTGCAGACATCCAGCCGCACGTCGAAGACCCAGGGGAGGGGGCCCTCGCCGACAAACACCGCTACGAATGTGGTCGGGTTGGGTTGTTCGCGGGAGTCGGACTGAGGAGCGGACCAGGCCCAGAGGGCATCGGGACCGAAGTTGAGCGCTTCGGCGGTGCACTCGACGACGATCTCGCCGGCGTCTTCGTCGGTGCAGGTGAGGTCAGAGAGCGAGGGTTCGACGAATACGGCGCCGAGTGCCAGATCTTCGGTGGCGGGGATGGTGATCCTGAGGTCAGTGGAATCGAGGCCCCGCCAACTATGGAAACGCCAGCCCCTGGCGGGAATCGCTTCGATCAGGAGTTGAGCCCCGTCTTCGGCGGTGAAGGTGTCGCCGTCGACGAGCACGGCGCGATCTCCGTCCTCGGATGCGACCGCTATCCCGCCCGCCCCGATCACGGAGATCGGAATGTCCCGACGGACAGGTGACGTCACGGTGTTGGTGGGAGTTAGCCCAGCTGCGGTGGCGGTCGGAAACGGGCCGGACCCGCCGCCGTCGTCGCCGGGCAGCAGAGCGACCACCACGACGATGGCTCCAACCAGAGCGCCAGCGACGGCGAGCGGGATCTTCCATGGTCTCGGTTTCGGTGGGCCGGGTTGAGGGGACGGCGGTGGGAATCGCTGAAGCTGGTTGGGCTCGATGGGATGTGAGGCGGTGGGCTGGGCGGCCGGGCCATCCTCGTAGAAGTTAAGTTCACAGGAGCCGAGCTGCTGCTGGTACTGGGGGAATTCGAGTTCCACGGAGGAGCCGCCGGGCAGCTCGATCGCTGCCTTGATGTCGGCGGTGAGGACGAGGGCGCCATCGGAGCAGCTGAGGGTGAACTTCGCTTCGGGCTTGAGGGGTGAGCAGCTCTTGACCTCGGTGGAGGCGGTGAGCTTGCCGTCTTTCCAATCGAAGCTGGGCGACGCGAGGCTGACGCCGGGGACGGTGACCTCGACGGTCGCTGAGAGACCTAGATCGGGATCTTCGAGGCGCAGTTGGTAGGTGCCCGAATCGGGAGCCGGATCGCGGGGGATGGTGTAGTGGAAGTGGCCGCGGATGGTCTCGTCGGTCCTATCCGCCACTCGGGTACGACTAGGGGAGTCTGCGAGCGCGGCTTGTGGTTGCGAGATCAGATGGGGGACGACGTCTGCGCCGACATCGGAAATCGTGAACGCGAAGTCGAGTTCGTCGCCGGGACAGCCCTCAAGGGCGGCGGTTTCGAAGGAGATCGAGGGAGTGTTCTCAGCGGACATGGATTCACCGAAGCAAAGCCGAACCGACGTGTCTGAGTCGCCATTCTAGACACTATGGCTTTTCGTAGTCTGACGAAATCGTGAGGATGCCAGGAGGAGAGTTCGTCGCAGAGGAGCTAGCGAGCCGACGTCGAGTAGAGAGTTGGTCAGTCCGTGGTGGGGCGAGCCCAGGGGGTTTGGTAGAGGGCGGTGACGTCTGGGGGCAGCTCGATGCCTACGGTGAGGCGGGGGTCTGGGATGGGGTTGCCGAGGGTGGTGGTGACGGGGATGACGCCGGCCCAGATGGGGAGGGCGTAGTCCTCTTCGTCGTCGCCGGGGGGGCCGGTGCGGATTTTGGCGGAAGCCTCTTCGATGGGCATGGAGAGGACGGTGGTGGCTTTGAGTTCCTGGGGGTTGGGTGGTCGGAGGGTTTCGAGGCGGCCGGGGGCGAGGTGTTCGATGAAGTGGTCGAGGACGGCGGCGACTTCTTCATCGGGGACCTGCTCGGCGGTGCCGAAGAGCATGACGCTGCGGTAGTTGATGGAGCTGTGGAAGCCGGAGCGGGCGAGGACGATGCCGTCCAGGTGGCTGACGGTGAGGCAGACTTCGGTGCCGGCGCTCTGGCGGAGCATGCGGCTGGCGCTGGAGCCGTGCCAGTAGACGCGGTCGCCTTCGCGCCAGTAGAGGGTGGGAGTGACGACGGGGGCGCCATCGAAGACGTAGGCAACGTGGCAGAGGAGGCCGGCATCGAGGACGGCGTCGATGGTTTCGCGGTCGTGGTGGCCGCGGTCGGGCGCGCGGGTGAGTTTGGTGCGGTTGGTGGGGGCCTGGTCAGCCATCGGTAGGTCCTTCCGCGGGTCATCGTGAACTCGGTTGGCGCCCGACGCGGCGTTGGTTCGCCCGCCAGAGCGAAGGTGACCGATTGTATTCGTAGTGGGGTGAGGGACAACCCTGTTCCGGGGTTCGTCGACGCTTCGCGGCCCCGTTCCGGGGTTGGTAGGCGCTTCGCGGCCTGTGAAGGAGCTGCGGTGCTGAAGGCAGGGCGACGCGGGGGGGTGGCGTTCGGGGCGCGGGAAATCACGGGCGCTGATGGGGAGGGCGGCGAGGTTCGCGGTGCAGCGTACAATCCGCAGCGATGAGTACTGAAGCCAATCGAGCCGGGATTGCTGCGCCTTCAATGGCGACGCTGCTGACTACGGAGATTCGGTTTGGGCGGGCGGATTTGCATGTGCAGACGAGCCGGGGGGAAGGCTCATCGGACGCGCGTTCGATCTTCGATCGGATTGAGCGGCGGGATGAGCTGGATGTGGTGGTGATCGCGGACCGCGAC
>JABIST010000326.1 GCA_018700215.1 Dehalococcoidia bacterium
GAGGACACACGCCCACCGAGGATCGACCCAATGACCAACGTCCTCCGCATCGTCGGCCCACCAGGCTCCGGCAAAACCATCCTCATCGTCTCCCTCGTCGAAGCACTCCGCTCGCGAAACTACCGAGTCGCCACCGCCGTCAAACGAGAATCCATCGAATCCTCACTCCTCGATCCAGACGTCTCCCGCCAACTCGATGCCGGCGCCGCCGCCACCGTCATCGCTCTCTCCAACGGCGGACGCGTCACCCTCGAACGCGTCATGCCACTCCCCGGACTCGCCTCCGTCGTCGCCTCCATCGACCCCTCCGTCGACCTCCTCCTCGCCGAAGGTTTCGATGACCCCGGCTACCCCGCCATCGAACTCCTCGCCCCCGGCGACAGCACCATCACCACCCCCGATGCCGATCTCCTCGCCATCGTCGCCTCCAGCGAAATCCTCGGCGCATTCGAAACCTTCGGCCCCGGCGAAACCAACGGCGTCGCCGAACTCGTCGAACGCGAAATCCTCGCCGCCGAGGACGACGTCACCATCCAGCTCACCATCAACGACCAGCCCATCGAAACCATCGGCTTCGTCCGAGACATGATCGCTAGACCCCGTCACCGGCACCGGTGGCGATGAGCACCAGTTCCTCTGGATGGTCTACGACAACCTCGTCGGCTACGACGAAACCCTCACCCCACAGGCCAGCCGCTCGCTCGCCGAAAGCTGGGAAATCCCGGACGAAACCACCCTCATCTTCAAGCTCCGCCCCGGCATCACCTTCCATGACGGCAGCCCCGTCACCGCGGACGAGGTGAAGTGGCACATCGAGCGCGCGCGTGACCTGGATATCGCCGTCACCGCCCAGGACACCCAGTTCATCGCAAACGTCGAAACCGTCGATGAACTCACATCCAAGTGGACCCTCAGCCAGCCCTTCGCGCCGCTGATCCGCATCCTCGGCGACCGCCCCGGCATGCTCGTCTCGCGCAAGCAGGTCGAAGCCACCGATGAGTTCCAGGGACGCCACCCCGTCGGCACCGGCGCTATGAAATTCGTCGAAGAAATCGATGGCGACCGCATCGTCGTCGAAGCCAACGAGAACTATTGGAAGGAAGGCGCGCCGCTCGTTGATGGCGTCGTCATGCGCTTCGGCGTCACCCCGGACCAGAAGATCAACGGCCTCCTCGCGGGCGACCTGGACATCATCGATGCTCCAGACCCCAACCAGCTCGATGTGCTGCGGGACGCTGGCATGACCGTCCAGAACATCCCCACCAACGCGCTCCAGCGCACCTGGCTCAACATGAACAAGGCTCCGTGGGACAACGTCCACCTCCGCCGTGCCGTCAACTACGCCGTCGACCGCGAAGAACTCAACAAGCTCGTCTACAACGGGGTCCACACCCCCGCAAGCTTCGGATTCATGGGACCAGCACTCGGTGCCGACCACGACCCGAACTTCGAGGGCTTCAAGTTCGATCCCGAGAAGGTCCGAGCTGAACTCTCGCTCGCGGGCTTCCCGGACGGCTTCGAGTACGAGGTCAACACCAGCGCGAACCCACTCTCCCTGGAGAAGGACGAGCTGATTCAGGCCCAGTACGCCCAGTTCGGCATCGTCCGCAACATCATCCCCAAGCCCAGCCCGGACTACTACACGGAGTTCTGGGACCTCAACGTCGGCGCACACAGCTCCGGCATGTCCGTCCGTGCGGATGTCTGGCAGCAGATCTCCTTCGTCGCCAACGCCAACGGATTCTCCAAGAACGTCCTCCCGGACGAGAACGACGAGTTCCGCAAAGCCATCGACGAGGCCCTCTCAAGGACCGCGGCCGCCTTCGACCCCGAAGAGCGCAAGGTCGAGATCCAGAAGCTCAACCAGGCATACATGGACTCCGCATGGGGCGTGGACTACCTCTACAGCTCCTACCAGGTCGCCCACAAGCCGGAGATTGTCTACACCGCCCGCGGTGAAGGGAAGTTCCACTTCGGCCAGGACGACATCGGAATCACCTCCTAGTCGCAAGCAGCGACCTCCCTCGACTGTGCTCGGGGGAGGTCGCCGTCTGCATCAATTCAGTGCGCCGCATCGCCAGCTAGTTCGCCAGCTAGTTCGCCGACTACAGTGAACGGCATCACAGCCAATCAGCACGGGCGGGAGCGCTAACGGATGCAGGCATTCATCGTCCGCCGGTTCCTCTCCTCCATCGTCGTCCTCTTCATGGTCACCCTCGTCACCTTCTTCTCCCTCAACGTCCTCCCCGGTGACATCGCCTCCCGCATCCTTGGCCCAGAACCAAGCCCAGACCAGGTCGAAGCACTCCGCCTCCGCCTCAACCTCGATGCCCCCATCTACGAGCGCTACATCGACTGGATTACCGACGCCGTCCAGGGCGATCTCGGCACCAGCATCCGCACCCAGGTCCCCGTCCGCGACGTCCTGATCGATAAGCTCGAAGTCACCGTTGAACTCGGCCTCCTCTCGCTCCTCCTCGCCACCGTCATCGCCGTCCCCGTCGGCATCCTTGCCGGATCACGCCCCGGCACCTTCTTGGACTACGGACTCACCCTCTTCGCCGTCGCCGGCGTCTCCATCCCAAACTTCTGGCTCGCCATCGTCATGATCATCACCTTCTCCGTCGGACTCGGCTGGTTCCCCGCCCTCGGCTTCACGCCCATCTCGGAAGGCCTCTTCGAAAACCTCAGATCGCTCACCCTCCCCGCCATCGCCATCGGCGTCACCTCCGCCGGCAGCCTCGCCCGCCAGGTCCGCGGCGCCATGGTCGAAGTCATGCGGCAGGACTACGTCCGTACCGCACGCGCCAAAGGCCTCGGCGAACGCGCCGTCATCCTCCGCCACGGCCTCCGCAACGCCCTCATCCCCGTCGTCACCGTGCTCGGGCTGCAGATGACCGTCATCATCGGCGGCTCCATCATCATCGAAACCATCTTCCAGCTCCCCGGCATCGGCAAACTCCTGATCGAATCCATCCTCATCCAGGAAGTCTCAATCGTTCAGGGCCTCACCGTCATGCTCGCCGCCGGCATCCTCTTCCTCAACCTCATGGTCGATATCTCCTACGCCTACCTCGATCCCCGGATTCGGTACTCGTAGTGCTGCGGACACATCCCTCACATGGCTGAACAAAACTCCCTCACCCGGGCCATCCCCGCCGCTCCCAGCGTTCGCCGCTTCGCCCGCGAACGCGATTTCTGGAAGCGCTTCAAACGACGACGCGTCGGCC
>JABIST010000222.1 GCA_018700215.1 Dehalococcoidia bacterium
CCACCGCCGCCCCCCTCTTCCCTGCCCTCATCCCCATCCCCATCTCCGACGGCGACACCACCGAGGCCAAGACCCTCGTCGTCGGCCTGACCATCGAAGACGAAACACGTGCCTACCCGGTCGCCCTCGTCGAATCCTTCGGCATCCTCCACGACACCCTCGGCGACCAGGACATCGTCCTCGTCTCCCGCGGTCCCGGCCTCGGCGTCACCGCCTACCGCGAACACGAAATCACCTTCGACTATCTGAGCGGCCCCGCGGACGCCCTCGAAGCGATCGACCTCGAAGGCGACCGCTGGTTCCTCGACGAAGAAAAGATCGTCAGCGTGATCGACTCCCGCCTCCGCCGAGCCCTCCCCCTCCGCATCGCCTACTGGTTCGCCTGGCAAGACGCCTACCCAGAAACCACCCTCGCCGGCGCCAACTGACCCCAAAGCAGCCATCGAGGGGTAAACGCGGCTTGACTCACCACGCGACGCACCACAATACTGATGTCACGATGCAGAACAGCGTGAGCACCTCCCCCAACCGTCCTGCGGCCACCTTCGGCCGCCAGTGCCTGCTGCCTGCAATCCTCGTACTCGTACTTAGCTAGGCGACGCTGCGCGTCTCTTCGGACGCTCAGTTGTCGCCGCAAGGCCCGCGTGACGGGTCACTTCGCATGCAAACCCCGGCCTGCTGCAATCTGACGGACAACCACCATGACCACCATGACCGGCGCCGATATCGTCCTCGAATCGCTCAAGAAGATCGGCATCGATACCGTCTTCGGCTATCCCGGCGGCGTCGTCCTGCCGCTCTACGACAGGCTCCCCCACCACCCCGAGATCCACCACATCCTCGCCCGCCACGAGCAAGGTGCAGGCCACGCTGCCGAGGGCTACGCGAAAGCCTCCGGCAAGCTCGGCTGTGCCCTCGCCACCTCAGGCCCCGGCGCCACCAACCTCGTCACCGCCATCACCGATGCCATGATGGACAGCATCCCCGTGCTCTTCATCACCGGCAACGTCGGCCGCAACCTGCTCGGTCGCGACGGCTTCCAGGAAGCCGATATCACCGGCATCACCATGCCCATCACCAAGCACAACTACCTCGTCATGCGTCCGGAGGACCTGGCGCCCACCTTCGCCGAAGCCGCCCACATCGCCACCACCGGCCGACCCGGCCCGGTGCACATCGACATCCCCAAGGACGTCTTCATCGAGCAAGCCGACTTCGAATGGCCCACTGAAATCTCCATCCGCGGCTACCGCCCCAGCTCCCGAGGTAACCCCGCCCAGGTCAAGCGCGCCGCCCAGCTCATCCGCCGCGCCGAGCGTCCAATCATCTTCGCCGGCCACGGCATCATCCAGGGCAACGCCTCCGAGGAGCTGATCGAGTTCGCCGAGAAGACCGGCACCCCTGTCGTGAACACCCTGCTCGGCCTCGGCTCCATCCCCCAGGACCACGCACTCAGCTACGGCATGCTCGGCATGCACGGCTCCTACTGGGCCAACCACGCCACCTCCGCCGCGGACCTGATCATCGCCCTCGGCATGCGCATGGATGACCGCGCCCTCGGCCGTTTCGACGACCTCAACCCGAACGCCCAGATCATCCACGTCGACATCGACCCCGCCGAGCACAACAAAAACCTCGAAGCCGCCGTCCCCATCGTCGGCGATGTCCGCGAGGTGCTCACCCAGCTCTCCGAGGAACTCGAGTCCTCTACCCACGTCGAGTGGATTCGCTGGATCGATGACCTGCGCCGCGATAATGCAGAGTCCTACGCCCTGCCCTCCGGCTCCGACCTCACCACCCAGTTCGCCGAATCCCGCATCGCCGAGTCGATCGGTTCCGATGGCGTGATCGTCACCGGCGTCGGCCAGCACCAGATGTGGGCCGCGCAGCACATGAACATCTCCCGCCCCCGCCAGCTCATCACCTCCGGTGGCCTCGGCACGATGGGTTTCGAGGTGCCCGCTGCCCTCGGCGCCGCCGTCGCACAGCCAGACCGCATCGTCTGGGCCATCTGCGGCGATGGCGGCTTCCAGATGACCAATCAGGAAATCGCCACCATGGTCGATGAACGCCTGCCCGTGAAAATGGCGATCATGAACAACGGCTTCCTCGGCATGGTCCGCCAGTGGCAGGAACTCTTCTACGACAACAACTACGTCTCCGTAGCCATGTCGCAGCCAGACTTCGTCAAACTCGCCGAGGCCTACGGCATCAAAGCCATGCGCGTCACCGAACAGTCCGAGGTCGACGACGCCATCGCCGAGGCCCACGCGCACGACGGCCCCGTCCTGATCGACTTCCAGGTCAAGGCCGAAGGCAACGTCTGGCCCATGGTCCCCGCCGGCGCCGCTCTCAACGAAACCATCCAGCACGCCGGCGAAATCAACGCCTAACCGGTCGCGCCGCACCCACCGAGTTCCCAGGAGATCCCCATGCAACACCCCTGCCGAAGCGAAGCGAAGGCAATCTAATGCAACATACAGTCACCGCCCTCGTCGAAGATCGCCCCGGCGTCCTCAACCGCGTCGCCTCACTCTTCCGACGCCGCGGCTTCAACATCGACTCCCTCGCCGTCGGCTCCACCGAGGAAAACGGCATCTCCCGCATGACCTTCGTCGTCGAAGGTGGCGAGAACATCGTCGAGCAAGTCGAAAAGCAGCTCTACAAGCTGATCGACGTCGTCAAAGTCTCCGACCTCACCGACGAGGACGCGATCATGCGCGAACTCGCCCTGATCAAGGTCCGCTGCCGCGCTGACCAGCGGCGCGAAGTGCTCGACCTCGTCGAGATCTTTCGAGCGCAGGCAGTCGACGTCACCCAGAACGGCCTCGTCGTCCAGCTCGTTGCCCACCCCGACACCGTCGATGGCATGCTCGAGAATCTGCGCCCCTACGGCATTCGCGAGATGGTCCGCACCGGCCGCATCGCCATGGCCCGCGGCGCCCGCACCACCGCCGTGCACGAGCAAGAGCCCGAGGCAGTCGCACGCTTCCACCAGGAATCCGGCCGTCGCCCAGAAGGCGATCTGCCGTACGTCTCGAAGTAAACTCGCGATTCATGCGTATCCTGAACGCGTGTGAGAGTGATCGCCCGCGCCGGTGGCGCATAGCGATTGAGGATTGAGGAACAACCAGTGACCGACGTACGAGACGCTACCGACGCCGCCGTACGCACCGTAGTTTCGGGCGCGGTACGCGTCCGTGCGCTGTTGTTCGTTGATCAGGAGGCTCAGGACGAGCCTCTCTTCTTTTCTGCTCTCAGACTCCCCAGCCTGCTGCTGCTCGGACTCGCGCTTCCCCAGCCCTCCACCGCCTGAACGGCGGATGGGAGGGCCGCAACCGGCGTAACCGAACAGCAAACCAACAGGAGCACACATCATGGCTGACACCGACAAGGTCTATATCTTCGACAGCACCCTGCGCGACGGCGAACAATCCGCCGGCATCGGCTTCACCGTCGAGGAAAAAGTCGAAATTGCCCACCACCTCGCCCGCCTCAACGTCGACATCATCGAGGCCGGCTTCCCCATCTCCTCGCCCGGCGACCTGGCGTCCGTCGCCCAGATCGCAAAGGAAGTCCGCGGACCGGTCATCGCCGGCCTCGCCCGCGCGGCTGATGGCGATGTCGATGCCGCCTGGGAAGCCGTGCGGCACGCGGAGACTCCGCGCATCCATGTCTTCCTCTCCGCCAGCGACATCCACCTCGCGCACCAGCTCCGTAAGAACCGCGAAGACATCATGGAGATGGCGCGCCACGCCGTCTCCCGCGCCGCCGGTTACACCTCCGATGTCGAGTTCTCCCCCATGGACGCCACCCGCTCCGACCCGGAATTCGTCTACCAGCTCCTCGAGGCTGCCATCGAAGAAGGCGCGACGACGATCAACATCCCGGACACCGTCGGCTACGCCATCCCTGCTGAATTCGAAGCCTTCATCCGCTCCCTGCCGGAACACGTCTCCAACATCCACAAGGCACGCATCTCCGTGCACTGCCACAACGACCTCGGCATGGCCACCGCCAACTCCCTCGCTGGCGTGCTCGGCGGCGCCCGTCAGGTCGAAGGCACCATCAACGGTATCGGCGAACGCGCCGGCAACGCCTCGCTCGAAGAAATCATCATGGCGATCCGCTCCCGCCCGGAGTTCATGGACGTCCACGTCGATGCCAACCCCGGTGAGATCTACTCGATCAGCAAGCTGGTCGAGCGCTCCTCCGGCATGATGCTCCAGCCCCACAAGGCGATCGTCGGCAAGAACGCCTTCCGCCACTCCTCTGGCATCCACCAGGACGGCGTCCTCAAGATGCGCGAAACCTACGAGATCATGGATCCCGATGAACTCGGCATCCCCGGCGGCTCCACCATCGTCCTCACCAAGACCTCAGGTCGCCACGGCCTGCAAGCGCGACTCGAAATCCTCGGTATCAAGCCCGCCGATGAAGAATTCCAGCGCATCTGGGACGCCTTCCTCGTCGTCGCCGACGCCAAGGACGAGGTCGACGACCGAGATCTGATGGCCATCGTCTCGGAGCAGACCCAGATCAAGATCGAAGACGCCTGGACCCTGGACCTCGTCCAGGTCTCTACCGGCGATCACGGCACCCCCACCGCCACCGTCCGCCTCGTCGGACCGGACGGCGAGGCACACGAGGACGCCGCCATCGGCACTGGCCCGGTCGATGCCATCTACAAGGCGATCAACCGCGTCACCGGCACCCAGAACGAACTCACGGAATTCTCCGTGAAGTCCGTTACCGAGGGCATCGACGCGCAGGGCGAGGTCACCATCCGCGTCGAAACCGATGGTGGGGCCTACCAGGGCCGCGCAGCAGACACAGACATCCTCGTCGCGTCGGCTCGCGCCTACCTCCACGCCCTCAACCGCTCGATTGCCACGGCCCAGCAGCAGGCCTCACCCGCCTCCGTCTAGCGGCTTCACAACGCCACCCTGGGCCGGAGCGCCCTCGCTCTGAAACAAGCGAGGGCGCTCCGGCCCTTCGCATCTCTGCGATTTCCGGCCCAGTCTCAATTAGAATATACGCATACCTGATCAATTCTTGAGTAGTATCCAAGGGCGAGATCCAAGGATAATGCGCAGGGGTGAGCACCATGGCGCCAGAACGACTACTACCCACCGGTGAGTGCTGGTGTGGCTGCGGAGCAACAACCTCAATCGGCGCGTTCTTCCTCGCCGGGCACGACAAAGTCGCCGAATCAGCCGTCATTCTCGTCCGCTACGGCGGTGTCCCAGGCTTCCTCAAGCACCACGGCTTCGGTCCCGATGGCCTCAACGCCCGCGAAACCCTCGAAAACTGGCGCAATTCCGCCGAAGACGAGCGCTAGGAACTCGCCTTGGCCCGAAATATCGAACTCAAAGTCCAGTTGGTCGACCGTGCAGCCGTTGAAGCAGCCCTCTCCACGCTTGGCGCCAACTGCGAATGGACCCGAAAGCAGCGCGACACCTTCTACGACGTACCCACCGGCTGGCTCAAATTGCGCGAAACCGAAGACGCTCCGCCCGAGCTCATCTCCTACCATCGAGCAGCCAAAACTGACCCTCGCCCCTCCGACTACGAAGTCCGCACGCTTGACGACGCCAACGCATGGCACCGCCTGCTCTCCCACGTCCTCTCCGTCCGCGGGGTCGTCGCCAAGGAACGCACACTCTGGCTCTGGGGCCACACCCGCATTCACCTGGACCAGGTCGAGAAGCTCGGCAACCACCTCGAACTAGAGACAGTCCTTGATGGAATCGACGACAAACAAGGATTCGATGAGAACGCTCACGTGATCGAAGCGCTCGGCATCGCCCACGCCCCGCGACTCTCCGTCCCATATCTCGAATTACTCGAGCAAGTGAACTCGTAGAGCCGACACGAGCCGCACCCGCCAACAACCCCGCACAAACACCCGCGAAGCGTCGACGAAGCCCCGAAGGGGCCTCTAGAAGGAGCCGTGGTAGCGAAGCTCGGAGGCTGCCTTTGCGGCCAGGCGGCGTACACCCGTCGTCCGCTCACGGCCGTTATGTACACGATCGCCGTAAATCACCTGGTGGATCGCCTCCACCTGGATGTAGAACTGAATCCGACGAGGCGCATCGTCATCCAGCACGCCCGTGTAGTGCTCCAACACCTGAGCCAGGAACGGCTCTGCCATATCGTTCAGAATCCCCGCCAGATCCAGCGCCGGATCCGAGATCATCGCATCGCCGAAATCGATCACCCCACCCAGCCCGGAATCGCCGTCCAGCAGCAAGTGATCCCCAGAAATATCCCCGTGAATCAACACCCCGGGTGCGCTCCGCGTCGCCCCGCCGGCCACAAACGCGTCCGCCTGCGTCGTCAGCCACCGCTGCGCCGAGTTCCCCAGGTATGGCAGCGCCTGCTCAATCAGCGGCTGGTAGTGATCCTCCCAGAGATCCCGCTCCGGTACCCCCAGCTCCCGCGCCTGGTCCAGCGGAAAACCGTGCAACTGACTCAGAAACGCCCCAAGCTGCTCTGCCAGACGATCACGGCGACGTCCCCGCACACTGCGGCTGCTCAACTGCCGCCCCGGAACGTAGCGGTGCACCGCAGCCACCACGGTCCCGTCATCCGCCAGCACCAACCGCGCATCCCGCGGTGTCTCGGCGGTGTCAATGTATCGCGCCAGCGCCGGCAGCAGCCTCAGCTCACGCTCAAGCCCTGGAATCGCCCAGTCCGCCTCAACCCGCGGAATCCGCACTGACCAGTCGCCAGACCGGTCCGGAACCCGGTACGCAACCGTCGCGTAGCCTTCGCCAATCTTTTCGGCCTCGCGCAGCGCGGCCTGTGACAGGGCCGCACGCAGCGGCCCAACCGCCTGCTCCGGAATCGCCCCCGGTGAAGTCATCTGCACCACGTCACTACCTCATCTTCATCATATCCGCGCCGGGCCAGTCGGAACCGCTCGCCTCAACACCCATCGCTCACTCGTCTGTCGTAACCGGCTTCAGCTCACTCCGCTGCCCCTCGAAGGCGGCAATGTCGTCGTCATACTCCAGTGTCATCGAGATATCGTCGAGCCCATGTTCCAGCCGGTACTTCTTGTACGCGTCAATCTCGAAGTGCCGCTCCCACGAGCCGTCTGCCGTGCGCACCGTCTGCGACGCCAGATCCACAACCACCTCAGAGTTCGGCAACTCCTCGGCACGCGCCATCAGATAGTCGATGTCCTCCTCCGGCAGCTCAATCGTCAGCAGCCCCCCCTGGAACGAGTTGTTGCGGAAAATGTCCGCAAAGCTCACCCCCACGAGGGCTTCGATACCGAGTCCCTCAAGCGCCCAAACCGCATGCTCACGACTCGACCCCGAACCAAAGTTCTCGCGCGTCAGCATGATCTTCGCGCCGTCGTACGCGGGGTTATTCACGACGAAATCGTCATCCTGCCGCCACGACTCGAACGCGAACGGCCCATACCCCGTCCGTTCGATCCGCTTCAGATGCTTCGCCGGGATGATCTGGTCCGTGTCCACATTCACGCGGTCCAGCGGAATCGCCTTGCCGCGCACGGTGCTCACCTGCTTCATGCCATCACCTCCCGCACATCCACGAAGTGCCCGGCAATCGCCGCCGCAGCCGCCATCGCCGGACTCACGAGGTGGGTGCGACCACCCGGCCCCTGCCGCCCCTCGAAGTTCCGATTCGATGTCGATGCGCAGCGCTCACCCGGAATCAGAATGTCCGGATTCATCGCCAGACACATCGAGCATCCTGCGTCGCGCCAGTCGAAGCCCGCCTCGGTGAAGATGACGTCCAGCCCCTCCTCCTCCGCCTGCTGCTTCACCAGCCCAGAGCCCGGCACAATCATCGCGCTCACCGTGCTCGCCACCTGATTGCCCTTCGCCACGGCCGCCGCCGCCCGCAGGTCCTCAATCCGCCCGTTCGTGCACGAACCGATAAACACCCGATCGATCTCAATCTCGGTGATCGGCGTATTCGCCTTCAGGTCCATGTAGGCCAGCGCCCGCTCAATCCCCTCGCGCTGCTCCAGTGGCACGTCCTCCGGGTCCGGCACCTTGCCGTCCACCATCACGCTCTGCGCCGGGTTCGTCCCCCACGTCACGAACGGCTGAATCGCAGCCCCGTCCAGCACCACCTCGCGGTCGAACGTCGCCCCCTCATCCGTCGGCAGCGACTTCCAGTACTCGAGGGCGGCATCCCACTCTTCGCCCTTCGGCGCGTGCGGTCGCCCCTTCACGTACTCGAATGTCGTCTCATCAGGCGCCACCAGCCCCGCGCGCGCCCCACCCTCGATCGACATGTTGCAGATCGTCATCCGCTCTTCCATCGAAAGATTGCGGATCGCCTCGCCGCGGTACTCGATCACATGACCGATCCCGCCGTTCACCCCAATCTTGTTGATGATCGCCAGGATCACATCCTTCGCCGTCACCCCGGGTCCGAGTCCCCCCGCCACCTCCACCGACATCGTCTTCGGCCGCGCCTGCCGCAGCGTCTGCGTCGCCAGCACGTGCTCCACCTCAGACGTCCCGATGCCGAACGCCAGCGCCCCGAACGCGCCGTGCGTCGAGGTGTGGCTGTCGCCGCACACAATCGTCATCCCGGGCTGCGTCGAACCCTGCTCCGGCCCAATGATGTGCACCACACCCTGCCGGATATCGAAGATGTCGAACAGCGGCACGCCAAACTCCTTGGCGTTCTGCTGCATTACCTCAATCTGCTTCGCCGAAAGCGGATCCGGGTTCTGCTTGTCCCGGTCCGATGTCGGCACATTGTGATCCACCGTCGCCAGCGTCAGGTCCGGCCGACGAACCGGCCGCCCGGCCAGCCGCAGCCCCTCGAACGCCTGCGGAGACGTCACCTCATGCACCAGGTGCAGATCGATGTACAGCAGGTCAGCCTGCTCCGTCGCCTCCTCGTCGCTGCCGCCACCCTCGGCCAGCGCCGCCTGCCGAGCCGCATCCTGCCCGGAGCTGTCGACGACATGCTGCTCCCAGATCTTCTCCGCAATCGTCTTCGCTTCGCTCATGCCGTCATCTCTCCGCCTCAGCGCTGGGGCCCCCATTATGCAGTGAAGCCCGCTGCGTGCATGTCATCGGTCGCACCGGAGACTCGGCACCACACCACATCCCGAGTGTGCGGCTGCAAGCTCTAATCGGTCGCTAAGACTTCAGTGGGAACAGTCCGCTAAGGCAGAACCTCCGCCGAATACGTCGTGCCCACCAGCCCCCGCTCCACCAGCGCCTCGTACTCCTCGCGCGAGTATCCGAGGATGTCTAGGTACACCTCCTCGTTGTGCTCACCCAGCAGCGGCGGCGGCAGCCGCACGTCGTCCGGCGTATTGCGCATCTTGAACAGATAGCCCGGGTATCGATGAGTGCCCACCGTCGG
>JABIST010000111.1 GCA_018700215.1 Dehalococcoidia bacterium
CACGATCGGCTCCTCGAAGGAGCGCAGTCCTGCCAGCGTCCGCTCAGGCGTTGTCGCAATCGAGTCGTTCACATATGACACGCCTGCCACCGTCGCTACCGGCTCGAGTCGATGTGGCACGCCCGTGAACGAGCGCACCGCCTCCGCAATCGCCTCGTCTGGCACACCTAGCCGCGTCGCAACCGCTGTCGCCGAGAGCACGTTCTCCACGTTGTGATCGCCACGTAGCGCGATCTCCGAGCGATCGAGGATCCGGTGGTCCTCGCCGCCATCGCGTCGCACCACCACGCCATCCACCAGCAGCGCGCCGTCGCCTGCGATCTCCCGACGCATCGAGGTAAAGGCCACCCGTCCCGGCGCCTCTTCGGCAAACCCGGCGCAGACCTCGTCGTCCAGGTTGAAGATCGCCAGATCGTCCTCGCCCTGGAACTGGAAGAGGCGACGCTTTAAGTCGACATAAGATGTCCACGAGTAGCGGTCGAGATGGTTCGGCGTCACGTTCGTCACGCACGCCAGCTCCGGGCTGCGATTCACCGTCTCAAGCTGCGTGTGCGACAGCTCCACCACCACCGTCGTGCTTGGCTCAATCTCATCGAGCAGCCCCAGCAGCCCGATCCCGATGTTGCCGCCCACCACATGATCGATCTCCGCCGTGGCCAGCATCGCGCCCGTCAGGGCAGTGGTCGTCGTCTTGCCTGATGAACCAGTGATGCCCGCCACCGGAGCAGGGCACTGCTCAAGGAAGAGCTGTGACATCGAAGAGATAGGGACGCCGGCCCGCCGCGCCGCGCGAAGCGGCGGCAGATCCTGCGGTACTCCCTGCGAGACGAACACCGCATCAGCGCCCGCAACGTCCTCCACCCGGTTCGCGCCCAGCGACAGCCGAGGCGCGCAATCCGCTATCGATTCCAGCTGTTCTGTCAGCGAAGTTTCAGGTCGGGCGTCGGACACGGTGATATCGGCCCCCTGGACCGTCAAATAGCGCACAAGGTCGATTCCCTCGATGCCGAGGCCAATCACAGTCACACTCGCCCCCCGATAATTCGGTGTAGGGGTCATAGCTGATTAACCTTTAAACTATCCACATCACACCGACAATGCCAGTGCAACGCCCACCATTGCCCCGGTAATTCCGAACAGCCACATCCGCATCACCACCTGCGGCTCGCTCCAACCGATCAATTCGAAGTGGTGATGAAGCGGTGTCATTCGAAACAGACGGCGGCCACCAGTGGTCTGGAAGTAAGCAATCTGCAGCACCGCGGAGGATGCTTCGGCCACGAACACGATCCCGATCACCGGCAACAGCAGCCAGTGACCGGTCATCAGCGCCACCGTCGCCAGCGAGGCGCCCAGCGGTAACGCGCCCGTGTCGCCCATGAACACCTGCGCGGGGTGCGCGTTGTACCAGAGGAACCCCAGCAGGGCGCCCACCACCGTGAACGAGAACGTCGCCAGGAATTCTTGACCCTGCGTGAACGCGATGATCGCGTACGCCGCAAACGCAATCGCTGCCGTCCCACCCAGCAGCCCGTCCAGCCCGTCCGTGATCGAAACTGCGCTCGTCGTCGCGAACACCGTGATCACCGCAACCGCGATGTAGGCGTAACCCAGCTCATGCTGGCCCAGCCATGGCACGTTCACGCTCTGCGCCTCTAGTCCGAAGAACATCACCAGCGCCACCGTCACGGACAGCGCGCTGATCAGCACGAACTTCACCCGCCAGCTCAGCGCTCGACGTCCCTCCACGCTCACCAGCGTGCCAAGGTCGTCCCAGAACCCGATCGACATCGTGAACAACACCACACCCAGCGGCAGCAAGATCGAGCGCCGTTCGAACGTCAGTGAGTTTCCTTCGCGCTCGAACAGGTTCGTCAGCACCGTGACCACTGCCACCGTGCCGTAGATGATCAGTCCGCCCATCGTTGGCGTGCCGGCCTTCACCAGGTGACTCGTCGGACCCTCGTCCGAGATCACCTTCCCGATCTTCCGAGCACGCAACGCGGCCACAATGAAGTGCCCGCTCAGCAGCGACAGCACGAACGCCGATCCGCCCACCAGTAGCGCGTAAATCATGCAGTCTCCCCTGAGGCACTTCTCGACGACTCTGCAGTCGCGCCGTTCTCCAGCTCACGCCGCAGGTCGCGCACCACGGTCTCCAGGTGCAACGCGTTCGATGCCTTCACCAGCAGCACATCGCCCGGGCGCAGCCGCTCCACCAGCGCTCGCGCCGCCTCGTCTTTCGTCTCCAGGTGCGTCACGTCCGATGCTCCGGCCTCACGCGCCACCGCTCCGATGCGAGCACCCAGCTCGCCGATCGTCAGCAGCACGTCCACCTCCGCGCCGGCTCGTTCGCCCACTTCGATGTGTGCGGCCTCTGTCTCGCTCCCCAGTTCCAACATGTCGCCCAGCAGCGCCACGTGCCGTCCCGGCACCTCGGTCAGCAGATCGAGCGCCGCCCGCATCGAGGCCGGATTCGCGTTGTACGTATCGTCTAGCAGCGTGATCCCGCCCGGCAGCTCCAGCACCGCCAGCCGCAACGGCACCGCAAGCTGTTCCGCGGCTTCCGCCACCTCGTCCAGCGTCACGCCCTCGGCCAGCGCCGCCGCGATGCCCGCCAGCACGTTGCTCAGCAGATGTGTGCCCGGCAGCGGCACCGCCAGCCGTCGGCGCTGTCCGCCAACCTCCAGCGTGAACGCAAACCCCGAGGCGCCGCGGCTCTCCACCTCTACTCCACGCACGTCAGCGCGCTCGTCGCTCCCGAAGAACGTCACCGCTGCGTCTGTGTGCCCGGCCATCTCGCGCACTACCGCGTCGTCCGCGTTCAGGATCGCGTGGCCATCCGCTGGCAACGCTTCCGCCAGTTCCCGCTTCGCGAGTGCGATTTTCTCCATCGAACCCGCTCGCTCCAGGTGCACCGGCCCCACGTTCAGCACAATCCCCGTGCGCGGGCGAGCCCACTCACAGAGCAGCGCTATCTCGCCTGTCGTATACATCCCCATCTCGATCACCGAACGCTCGGTGTCCGTCTGAAGTTCAAGCAGGCACAGGGGCACGCCAATCTCGTTGTTGTAGTTCTGCTCGTTCGCCTGGGTCCGGTACCGCGCTCCCAGGAGCTGTGCCGTGATCAACTTCGTCGTCGTCTTGCCTACGTTTCCCGTCACGCCCACCACAACGAGATCCGGGAGTGCCGCACGCCATGCCGCACCCAGCCGTTGCAACGCCGCCAGCGTGTCGTCCACATAGAACCGCGCGGCCTTCTCGGTCCCATCGACGATCTCGCCCAGCAGGCACCCGCTGGCGCCCGCCTTCACCGCCGCCGCCGCGAACAGATGCCCGTCGCTTCGCTCCCCGGGCAGCGCGACGAACAGGTCGCCCTCGCCCGCCACTCGCGAATCGATCACCGCACGCGTGAACGCACGCTCGCTGCCACCCTGACCGCGCAGCATCTCGCCCAGCGCCTCCGTGACGAACCGCGAATCGAGTGCAACTGCCCGCGGGCCCATCACGGCTGGGCCACCAGTCCACCGTTCGGCGGCACCCGCAGGTACTCCATGATCTGCTCTGCCAATCGCGCGAACACCGGCGCCGCCACCTGGCCACCCAGCCGCAGATCGCCGCCCGGCGTGTCAATCTTGATCAGGATCGACACCTCGGGCGCCTCATACGGCAGGAATCCCGCGAACGAGGCAATCGTCGTGTCGAAGTCATACCCCGTCGGAATCGACACGATCGTCGTCCCGGTCTTGCCGGCCACCGTGTAGTCGCTCAACCGAGCGCCATGCCAATCCGTGCCGTTCACCACATCGCGCATCAGCGCCGCCATCACCGTTGCGGTCCGGCTCGAAACCACCTGCCGTACCTGCACCGGCTCGAACTGCCGTACCTCATCCGGCGAGACGATCCGAGACA